>NCFZ01000204.1 GCA_002281415.1 Burkholderiales bacterium 28-67-8
CGGATGTGCATCTTGTAGGCCTTGCTCTCGAGGTACTCGAAGAAGCGCTTGACGCCGTACCACTGCTTGTTCCAGTTGCCGCGCCAGTCGGGCGAGCCGCCGATGACGAAGTCGCGCTGCGCCTGTGTGAGCTGCGACCACGGCGTGTCTCGCGGAATGCCGACCTCACCGGTGTACTTGAGCAGGTCGTCCTGCGCGTCCTTCCAGGCCGGCGTCTGCAAGGTCTTGATGGCGCCCGAGCGCAGCGTCTTGCGATGGTCGGGGATGACCAGGTCGTAATCGACGCCGATCACGCGACCGAAGCCGCGGCAGGTCTCGCACGCGCCCATCGCCGAGTTGAAGCTGAACAGCGACGGTTGAGGATCGGAGTAGCGCGCGTCGCTCTCGGGGCAGTGCAGCCCGGTTGAAAAACGCCAGACCGCCGACGTGCCTTCATCGCCCAGCACATGCACGTCGACGCGGCCGCCGCCGCGCTTGAGCGCGGTCTCGATGGCCTCGATGGCGCGCACCTTCTCGATGCCCTGGATGCGAAAGCGGTCGGCCACCACATCGAGCACCTTGCGCGGCCCGCTGGGGCTGGCCACCTCGCGCTCGGAATGCACCCGCGTGAAACCACTCGCCGACAGCCACTGCGCAATCTCGTCGGCGGTGCTCACCGCGGGCAGCTCGACCGGGAAGGTCAGCACCAGTCGGGGATCGGCCTCGCGGCTGCGCCCCTGCAGCTCGGCGTAGATGGTCTCGGGCGTGTCGTGGCGCACGCGCTGAGCGGTCTGTGCATCGAACAAGTCGGCGGCGCGGGCGAACAGCAGCTTGAGGTGGTCGTTGAGCTCGGTCATCGTGCCGACCGTGCTGCGGCTGGTGCGCACCGGGTTGGTCTGGTCGATGGCAATGGCCGGTGGTACGCCGTCGACCCGGTCGACCGCCGGGCGGTCCATGCGATCCAGGAACTGCCGCGCGTAGGCGCTGAAGGTCTCGACGTAGCGGCGCTGGCCTTCGGCGTACAGCGTGTCGAACACCAGACTCGACTTGCCCGAGCCGCTGGGGCCGGTCACCACCGTCATCTCACCCGTGCGGATGTCGAGGTCGAGGTTCTTGAGGTTGTGCTGGCGCGCGCCGCGAATCCGGATCAGACCCGATGGCGGGCGTGGGGCACCTGAGGACATGCGGGGCTTTCAGACGTGCGGTGCGAAGAGGCCTCGATTTTAGGAGTGACGAGTCGGGCAAGCCCTCCTTCAGAGCGGCCAATCCATCAGCCAGAATCGCGCCTTGCCCGCAGTGGCCCAGGCCCTGCCCGAAGGATTTCTCGATGCCCGGCTCTGTCGAAGTTTCGCTCTCTCAGCGCGTCACCCGCGTGACGCTGCGCAACGCCGGCAAGCTCAACGCGATCGACATCGCGATGTGGCACGAGTTGCGCCGTGTCTTCACCGATGTCCAGGCGATGCCCGCCGACCAGGCGCCGGCCGCCGTGGTGATCTGCGGTGCGGACGGGCACTTTGCGGCTGGTGGCGACATTGCCGAATTTGCCGAATTCCGCTTTGAGCCAGCGAGGCTGCAGCACTTCCACGAAGACATCGTCGCACCCGCGCTGCGCTCGATGCTGGAGTGCGATGTGCCGCTGTATGCGCAGATCGATGGCACTTGCATGGGCGGCGGGCTGGAGATTGCAGCGTGCTGCGACGTGCGCATCTGCGGCGAAGGCAGCCGCTTCGGCGCGCCGATCGCCAAGCTGGGCTTTCCGATGGCGCACTCCGAGGTGGCGCTGCTGCGCCGGGTGTTCGGCGAGACGACGCTGCGCGAGATGCTCCTCGAGGCCCGGCTTTACAACGCGGCCGCGGCCTGGCGCTGTGGCCTGGTCCACGACGTGGTGGCCGACGACGCCGTGGCCACGCAGGTGTGGGCGCGCTGCGAGCGCATCGCCGACACCCTGTCCCCGCAGGCCGCCCGACTGAACAAGCGCACCTTGCGCCAACTGGCCGCAGGTGATCTGACAGCCGCCGAGCGCGAGGCTCACTTTGCCTACGCCGACAGCGCCGAACACCGCGAAGGCGTGACGGCCTTCATCGACAAGCGCGCACCGCGCTTTCGCTCACCGCCCCCGTGATCCGACCATGAACGAGAACCTCTACCTCGCCCTGCGCGCCGCCTACCCTGGAGACCTGAGCCAAGCCGCCATCGAAACCGCCGATGGCACGCCGCTGTGCTACTCGTGGCAAGACCTCGACCGCGGCACCGCCATGATTGCCAACCTGCTGCAGTCGCTGGAGCTGCCCGAAGGCGCGCGCGTGCTGGTACAGACCGAGAAGTCGGTCGAAGCACTGATGCTGTACCTGGCCGTGCTGCGCGCCGGTCTGGTCTACGTGCCGCTGAACAACGCCTATCAGGCCAGTGAGCTTGAGTACTTCATCGGCGACGCCGAGCCCAGCGTGGTGGTGTGCGCCTCAAAGCATTTCGGCTGGGTGTCGAAGATCGCTTTTCGCGCTGGCACGTGCCACGTGTACACGCTCGACGACGACCGCACCGGCAGCTTGCTGCAGCGCGCGGCACACCACAGCGATCGGCAGCAACCCGCCGAACGCGCGGCCGGCGACCTGGCCAGCATCATCTACACCAGCGGGACCACAGGGCGCAGCAAGGGAGCGATGCTCAGCCACGGCAACCTGCTCAGCAACGCGCGGGTGCTGCAAATGCTGTGGGGCTGGCGCTCGGCGTCCGAAGGCGGCGATGTGCTGATCCACGCACTGCCGCTGTTCCATGTGCACGGCCTGTTCGTGGCGGTGCACGGCGCGCTGCTCAACGGCAGCAAGATGATCTGGTTCTCGAAGTTCGACCCCCGCGCCGTCATTGCACGACTGCCCGAGGCCACGGTCTTCATGGGCGTGCCCACGCTGTACGTGCGGCTGCTCGCCGAGCCCGCGTTCAACGCCGAGGTGTGCCGCACGATGCGCCTGTTCATCAGCGGCTCGGCGCCGTTGCTGGCCGAGACCTTCCGCCAGTTCAGCGAACGCACCGGCCACACCATCCTCGAGCGCTACGGCATGAGCGAAACCGTGATGCTCACCTCCAACCCTTATGCCGAATCGACGACCGCGCCGCAGCTCAAGCGCATCGCCGGCACGGTGGGTTTCGCCTTGCCGGGCGTGGGCGTGCGCACCAGCGCGGCCGACGGCACCGCCTGCCGGGCGGGCGAGATCGGGGCGATCGAGGTGCGCGGACCGAGCATCTTCCAGGGCTACTGGCGCATGCCTGAGAAGACCGCCGAGGAGTTCACCGCCGACGGCTGGTTCAAGACCGGCGACGTCGGCCAGCTCGACGCCTTCGGACGCCTCACGCTGGTCGGGCGCAGCAAGGACCTGATCATCACCGGCGGCTACAACGTCTATCCGGCTGAAGTCGAGGGCTACCTGAACGAGCTGCCCGGCGTCGACGAAAGCGCAGTGATCGGCGTGCCGCACCCCGACTTTGGCGAGGCGGTGGTGGCGGTGCTGGTGGCCCGCTCGGGCGCCTGCGTCGACGGGCCGGCGTGCATCGCCGCGCTCAAGCAGCGCATCGCCGGCTTCAAGGTTCCCAAGCAGGTGATGGTGGTCGATCAGCTGCCG
>NCFZ01000023.1 GCA_002281415.1 Burkholderiales bacterium 28-67-8
CGCGCAAGCGCAGCAAGCGTGTGACCAGCGTCGACAAGGCCAACGTGCTCGAGACGTTCCAGTTCTGGCGCGATGTGATGACCGAGGTGCATGCGGAATACCCGGACATCGAACTCGACCACATGTATGTCGACAACGCGGCGATGCAACTGGTCAAGGCGCCGAAGAAGTTCGACGTCATCGTCACCGGCAACATGTTCGGCGACATCCTGTCTGACGAGGCGGCCATGCTCACCGGTTCGATTGGCATGCTGCCCTCGGCTTCACTCAACGCGGCCAATCGTGGCCTGTATGAACCCAGCCATGGGAGCGCGCCCGACATTGCGGGCAAGAACATCGCCAATCCGCTGGCAACGATCCTGTCTCTGGCGATGATGCTGCGTTTCTCGTTGAATCAGGTCGAGGCCGCGTTGCGGGTCGAGGCGGCGGTGGTCAAGGTGCTGGAGTCGGGCCTGCGCACGGCCGACATCTGGTCCGAGGGCACTCAGCGCGTGGGAACCCGCGAAATGGGCGCCGCAGTGGTGGCCGCGTTGAACGCTGCGTGAGGCTGGTGCGACATACCAAATTGAAGGACAAGTGGCGATGAAACTGGTTGGATTGGTGGGTTGGCGCGGGATGGTGGGTTCGGTGTTGCTCGATCGCATGCAGCAAGAGGGCGACTTCCCGCTGATCGAGCCGGTGTTCTTCAGCACCAGCAATGCCGGCGGCAAGGCTCCGGTGCAGGCGCGCAACGAGTCGACCCTGCAAGATGCCTACGACATCGCAGCGCTCAAGCGCTGCGACATCATCCTCACGGCACAAGGCGGCGACTACACCACCGAGGTGTTCCCGAAGTTGCGGGCTGCCGGGTGGAACGGCCACTGGATCGATGCGGCGTCGACGCTGCGCATGAAAAGCGATGCGGTCATCGTGCTGGATCCAGTGAACCTGCCGGTGATTCAGGATGCGCTTGCCCACGGCGGGCGCAACTGGATCGGTGGCAACTGCACGGTCAGTTGCATGCTGATGGGCGTGGGTGCGCTCTACAAGGCCGGCCTGGTGGAGTGGATGAGCACGCAGACCTACCAGGCTGCCTCGGGTGGCGGTGCACAGCACATGCGCGAGCTGCTCACGCAGTTCGGTACCCTGAACACCGAGGTGCGTGATTTGCTCGACGACCCGAAAAGCGCGATCCTCGAGATCGACCGCCGGTTGCTGTCCAAGCAGCGAGCCTTGACCTCAGCCGAGACCGCACAGTTCGGCGTGCCGCTGGCCGGCTCGCTGATTCCCTGGATCGACAAGGACCTCGGGGTGGGCAAGAGCCGGGATGACGACGGCTGGGGCGTCAGCCGCGAAGAGTGGAAGGGTGGCGCCGAAACCAACAAGATCCTGGGCCAAGGGGACGGCTTTGGCAGCCCAGCCGTTCCGGTCGATGGGTTCTGCGTGCGCGTGGGTGCCATGCGTTGCCACAGTCAGGCACTGCTGTTCAAACTCAAGAAGAACGTGCCCATCGCCGATATCGAGGGGCTGATCGCACAAGACAACGCTTGGGTTCAGGTGGTTCCCAACAATCGGGAAGGCACCGTTCGCCAGCTGACTCCAGTGGCAGTCACCGGAACGCTGAACATTCCCGTGGGGCGCTTGCGCAAGATGGCGATGGGCCCTGAGTATCTGGGGGCATTCACGATCGGAGACCAACTGCTGTGGGGGGCCGCCGAACCGTTGCGCCGGATGTTGCGGATCCTGCTTGAGGCTTGATCCGGACGTGCCGTGCAACGTCATGTTGCAATGTGGGGACAAACCTGACTTATTTCAGGTAGTTCATGAACTTGTCAGCCTATCTGCCTGATGCTATTGTGATTTGTCTATTTTTTCGACTGTGACTGGGCCCGATTGATTGGGGCCCCGAATGGTTTTTACGGGCCGCCATGCGGTCCGCCTGTGTGGTTTGGGAGACGCCTTGAATAAATCGAAGCAGCAGCTGGGGCGTTTCGCCCTGACCGGCGTGGCCCTCGCCGCCTTGGCGCTCGGTACGGCAGATTCCTGGGCGCTCGGGCTGGGTCGACTGTCTGTGCAGTCGAGTTTGGGTGAAACGCTGCGGGCCGAAATTGACGTCACCAGCCTCACTCCCGAGGAAGCCGCCAACCTCAAGATTCGCATCGCGCCACCTGACTCCTATCGGGCGGCGGGCGTGGACTACAACAGCGTCTTGCCGGGCACGCAGGCCGCACTGCTCAGACGTCCCGACGGAGTCCCCTTTCTTCGCCTGACCAGCGATCGGGTGGTTCAAGAGCCATTCGTCGACGTGATTCTCGAGTTGTCGTGGTCGACCGGCCGCCTGGTTCGCGAATACACGCTGCTGTTCGACCCGCCCTCGGATCGCGCAGCCGCCAGTGCTCAGGCCCCGGCGCCTGCGCCGCTGACGACCCCCGCCTTTCCCAACCTGGCTCCCGCGCAGCCTGCAGCACCATCGGCTCCTGCTGCTTCTGCAGCGGCGCAGACCCCGCGTGAGGGGCCCGAAGCCCCCAAGCCCGCAGCCCCGGAGCGTGCCGCGAAGAAAGTCACTGAACCCGCATCTGCTCCGGTGGTTGCGGTGGCCGCCGATTCTGCTGGCGAGGCTTACCGGGTTCGCTCTGGCGATACCCTCACGGGGATCGCCTCGCGCAAGCGGGCCGGTAGCGTGTCGCTCGACCAGATGCTGGTGGCGCTGTACCGGGGCAACCCGCAGGCCTTCGTCGGCGACAACATCAACCGCCTGAAGTCGGGTGTCGTGCTCGCGGTGCCGGGAGCAGCCTCGGCCGCAGCGGTGGATGCCACCGAGGCCCGCCGGTTGATCGTGGCGCAAAGCTCGGACTTTGGAAGCTTCCGCCAAAAGCTGGCAGATGCCGTGCCAGCCGTGCAGGCCGATACCGCGACCCGCAAGGATGCGGGCAAGGTGCAGGCGAGCGTGGATGACGCCAAGGCAGTGTCTGCGCTCGCGCCGGACAAGCTCACGCTCAGCAAGGCCGCTTCTGCGCCCGCTTCGTCCGCGCCCGAGGCTCGCATTTCCAAGGACAAGGAAAAGCAGGACGCGGCCATCCGCATGGCCGAACTGTCCAAGAACGTCGAAGATCTCAAGAAGCTGTCTGGCGCCACCGGCACCAGCACGCAGGTGTCTGCCCCGACTGCTGCTGCGCCTGCGCAGGCCAAGCCTGTCGCTGCGTCGGTTGAGTCACCGTCCGCGCCCGAAGCGGCCTCATCGTCTCAGACCCCCGCGGCGTCATCGCCGTTGGCCGTGGCTGAGGTGGCGGCATCGTCGCCCACGCCGCCTGATGCTGTCACAACCGCCGCGCCACCCAAGGCGATGGCAGCGTCACAGCCCGCATCCGCCGTGGCTTCCGCCGAAGAGCAAGAGCCGGGATTTCTGAGCGAACTCCTGGAAAACAATCTGACCAGCCTCATCGCGGGTGGGGTGGCGTTGCTGACATTGCTGGGTTTTGGCGTCTATCGGGCGAGGCGTCCGAAATCGGACTCCGGCGAGACCTCATTCCTCGAGAGTCGACTGCAACCGGACTCCTTCTTCGGGGCCAGCGGCGGTCAACGCATCAATACCCGCGAGTCCGCCGGCGGTGCTGCTTCGTCGATGAACTATTCGCTCAGCCAGTTGGACGCCATCGGAGACGTCGATCCAGTGGCCGAGGCTGACGTGTACCTTGCCTACGGGCGTGACCTTCAGGCCGAGGAAATTCTCAAGGAGGCGATGCGCAGCGCTCCGGAGCGCATGGCGATCCGCACGAAACTGCTTGAGGTCTATGCCAAGCGGCGCGACACCAAGGGGTTCGAATTGCTGGCAACGTAGTTGTACCCACTCACCAACGGGGTGGGCGAAGACTGGGCCACGGCGCAGGCGCTCGGTCTCGAGATCGATCCTGAAAATCCGCTTTACCAAGCCGGCGGCCGGCCGGAGTCTGTTCTTCCAGGCGACTCTGTGCTGACCCCTGAGCCGTTGGGCGCCAGCACCATGCCGCAGTCGGTCCTGCACGCGCCGAGCAAGTTCGCCGATTCGACCAGCGCGCCAGCCCCCGAGTTGATGTCCCTGGATGAGCCCGAGTCTGTACCTTCGGGTGAAGTCGACTTCCAGCTGGATATGGACGAGTCGAATTCGGGCTTCGCAGAGGCAGCCTCGCCCGTGGCTTCGATGGACTCGTTTGACCTTGATGAGCCGCTCTCGATGGCTGAGCCTTCTGAAGGCGAGCCGACGGCGCCAGCCCCCTTTGATCTCTCCGCGTTCGAGCCTGCCGAGGCTGCGGCGAGCTCGGCGGCACCGCTCGAATTCGACATGTCGGATATTTCCCTGGATCTCGATGAGCCCGCCAGCGCGACGGCGGCGCCTGCCGACGAAGCACCAGACGTGGTGATCGATGAGGACATCGAAGATGTCGAAAGCGATCCGCTGGAGCGAAAGCTGGAACTGGCTGAGGAATTCCGTCTGATTGGTGATGTCGAAGGTGCCCGCGACCTGTTGCAGGAAATCGCCACCAACGCAGAAGGCGCGATGAAGGCCAAGGCGCTGGCGATGCTCGAAAACCTCGGTTGAGGGTCGCACAAGCACAACGCGCCTCGCACCTTCGTCGCCGTCAATCGCGATGAGGCTGGCCTTGGGCGTGAGTTACCGGGGCGGTGCCTACTGCGGCTGGCAGCGGCAGCCCACCGCGCACACCGTTCAGGCGTGTGTCGAAAAGGCGCTGTCGTGCTTTGCCGACAGGCCGGTCGAGGTGACATGCTCCGGTCGCACCGACACGGGGGTGCATGCGCTCAATCAGGTCGTGCACTTCGACACCGAGCTTGACCGCGAGATCGTTTCCTGGGTCCGCGGCACCAACCGCTATCTGCCGGGCGACATCGCGATTCAGTGGTGCAACCCGGTGGCAGACGATTTCCACGCCAGGTTCAGCGCGCGCGGGCGGCGTTACATCTATGTGCTTCGGGAGTCGCCAGTCCGCCCGGCCCTGGAAAGCGGACTGGTCGGCTGGGTGTTCCGGCCGCTCGACGGCGTGGCCATGCAGCAAGCTGCCCAAACGCTGGTGGGCGAGCATGATTTTTCGGCGTTCCGCTCGTCACAGTGCCAGGCCTTGTCGCCCGTCAAGCAGTTGAAGTCGCTCGACATCACCCGCAGCGGCGCCTACTGGCGGTTCGACTTTGACGCGAGTGCCTTCTTGCACCACATGGTGCGCAACATCATGGGCTGTCTGGTGTCCATCGGCTCCGGTGCCCACCCCGCGCCGTGGATGGCGCAGGTGCTGGCCTCGCGCAGTCGGGAATGCGCAGCACCCACGTTTGCTGCCGAAGGCCTTTACTTTGCCGGCGCGTACTACGAGCCGCACCATCCGATCCCCACCCACACGCCAGCGCACGACTGGTTGCCCTGACACTCACCGCATGGACACAAGCACCCGCACCCGCATCAAGATCTGCGGGCTCACGCGCGAGCACGACGTTGACGACGCGGTGCGCGCCGGCGCCGACGCGATCGGCTTCGTCATGTACGAGAAAAGCCCGCGCCATGTCAGCGTCGCGCGGGCTGCTGAACTGGCGCGACGCCTGCCACCGTTCGTGGCGCCCGTGGGCCTTTTCGTCAACGCGAAGCCCGAATTGATCGCCGAGGCGGTGGCCGCCATGCCCACGCTGCTGCTGCAGTTTCATGGTGATGAATCGCCAGAGGCATGTCTTGCTGCCGCGCGGCCCTTCCTGCGCGCTGCGAGGGTGTCCGAGGGGTTCGATTTGCTAGACTTTGCCGCCCGCAACGCAGGCGCGCTGGCCATCTTGCTCGACGCCCATGTCGAGGGTTACGGCGGCGGTGGAAAGGTTTTCGATTGGTCTCTCATCCCCCAAGGCGCGTCCCGTCCCCTCGTTTTGTCTGGTGGGTTGCATGCCGAAAATGTGATCGAAGGCATTCTTCGCGTGCGGCCGTGGGCCGTTGACGTGAGTTCCGGCGTGGAGCAGTCCAAAGGCGTCAAGGACGCCGCTGCGATGCGCCGGTTTTGTGAGCAGGTGCGCGAGGCAGATGCCCGCATCGCTGCCAACCCAAGCTGAAGATTGAGACTCCCCCATGTTTGACTACCACCAGCCCGACGCCAGCGGCCATTTCGGGCCCTACGGCGGCACCTTCGTGGCCGAAACGCTCATCCACGCGCTGGATGAACTGAAGCAGGCCTACGCCGAGGCACAGGCCGATCCCGCTTTCCGGGCCGAGTTCGAGTCCGAGCTCGCGCATTTCGTGGGGCGACCCAGCCCGATCTACCACGCTGCCCGCATCAGCCGTGAACTGGGTGGCGCGCAGATCTACCTCAAGCGCGAAGACCTCAACCACACCGGCGCGCACAAGATCAACAACACCATCGGCCAGGCGATGCTCGCGCGCCGCATGGGCAAGCCGCGGGTGATCGCCGAAACCGGTGCCGGCCAGCACGGCGTGGCCACGGCCACGATCTGCGCGCGGTACGGCCTTGAATGCGTGGTCTACATGGGCAGCGAGGACGTCAAGCGACAGTCGCCCAACGTGTACCGCATGAACCTGCTGGGTGCCACTGTGGTGCCGGTCGAAAGCGGATCCAAGACCCTGAAAGACGCGCTCAACGAGGCGCTGCGCGACTGGGTCACCAACGTCGAACGCACGTTCTACATCATCGGCACCGTGGCCGGACCGCACCCTTATCCGATGATGGTGCGCGACTTCCAGCGCGTGATCGGCGACGAATGCCTGGTCCAGATGCCGGAAATGATCGGCGGCCAGCCCGATGCCGTGATCGCCTGCGTGGGTGGCGGCAGCAATGCCATGGGCATCTTCTACCCCTACATCCAGCACGAAGGCACGCGCCTCATCGGCGTCGAGGCCGCGGGCCTGGGGATCGAGACGGGGCACCATGCGGCTTCGCTCAGCGCGGGATCGCCTGGCGTGCTGCACGGCAACCGCACTTATCTGCTGCAGGACCCCAACGGTCAGATCATCGAAACCCACTCGGTATCGGCCGGCCTCGACTACCCCGGCGTCGGGCCGGAGCACGCGTTTCTCAAGGACATCGGCCGTGCCGAGTACGTGGGCATCACCGACGACGAAGCCCTCAAGGCCTTCCACATCCTGTGTCGCACCGAGGGCATCATCCCGGCGCTCGAGTCGAGCCATGCGGTGGCCCATGCCATGAAGATGGCGCCCACCATGCGCCCCGATCAGAGCCTGCTGGTCAACCTGTCGGGTCGTGGCGACAAGGACATCGGCACGGTGGCCGACCTGTCCAATGCGCAGTTCTATTGCCGACCGTCGTGCCGCGGCGAAACCGTCAAGGGCGGGGAAGTTGCCATGAAAGGCCCGAAATGAGCCGCATTGATGCCACCTTCGAGTTGCTCAAGCGC
Source organism: Burkholderiales bacterium 28-67-8 (assembly GCA_002281415.1). Classification (GTDB taxonomy): domain Bacteria; phylum Pseudomonadota; class Gammaproteobacteria; order Burkholderiales; family Burkholderiaceae_C; genus PBB1. The sequence continues at coordinate 7,369 of NCFZ01000023.1, forward strand.
GATGGGCGCAAGGCGCTGATTCCGTTCATCACCGCGGGTGATCCGCATGCCGAAAGCACGGTCGACATCCTGTGCGCGATGGCTGACGCCGGTGCCGACGTGATGGAACTCGGGGTGCCTTTTTCCGATCCGATGGCCGACGGCCCGGTGATTCAGCGGGCTGCAGAGCGCGCGCTGGTGCGAGGCATCGGCATGCCGCAGGTGCTCGATTACGTGCGCCGTTTCCGTGAACGCAATGCGACCACGCCGATGGTGCTGATGGGCTACGCCAACCCGATCGAGCGCTACGGCGTGGACCGGTTCGTGGCCGACGCGAAAGCCGCTGGCGTCGACGGCGTGCTGGTGGTGGATTACCCGCCTGAAGAATGCGAGGCGTTTGCCCGCACGCTGCACAGCCACCAGATGGATCCGATCTTCCTGCTTGCTCCCACGTCGACCGAGCAGCGCATGATCGAAGTCGGCCGCGTGGCCCGGGGCTATGTCTACTACGTGTCGCTCAAGGGCGTCACCGGGGCCGGCAACCTGGACGTCGGTGGTGTTGCTGCCATGCTGCCGCGCATCCGCGAGCATGTGCACGTGCCGGTGGGTGTAGGCTTTGGCATCCGCGACGCGGCGACCGCCAAGGCGGTGGCTGCGGTGTCCGATGCAGTGGTGATCGGTTCGGCGCTGGTGCAGTTGCTTGAGACCCAAACCCCCGAGGCAGCGCCGTCTGCAGCAGGCCGCTTCATCGCCGAAATTCGTACTGCGCTGGACACCCTTCCAGGAGGAACTGCATGAGTTGGCTCGAAAAGCTGCTGCCATCCAAGATCCAGCAGACGGACCCCAGCGAGCGCCGCTCGGTGCCCGAGGGGCTGTGGATCAAGTGCCCGTCGTGCGAAACGGTCCTCTACAAGACCGACCTCGAGCAAAACATCAACGTGTGCCCGAAGTGCGGCCATCACCACCGCATAGGCGCGCGTGCGCGGCTCGATGCCTTCCTGGATCCGGAAGGCCGCTACGAACTGGGCCAGGAGGTGGTGCCGGTTGACGCGCTGAAGTTCAAGGACAGCAAGAAGTACCCCGAGCGGCTCAAGCAAGCGCTCGAAGCCACCGGCGAGACCGATGCGTTGGTGGTATTTGGCGGCGCGGTGCGCAGCCTGCCGGTGGTGGTCGCGTGCTTCGAGTTCCAGTTCATGGGTGGCTCGATGGGATCGGTCGTTGGCGAGCGTTTCGTGCGCGGCGTCGAAACGGCCGTGCAGCAAAAAACCCCGTTCATCAGCTTCACCGCCACGGGTGGCGCGCGCATGCAAGAAGGCCTGCTCAGCCTGATGCAAATGGCCAAGACCAACGCCGCGCTCACGCGTTTGGCCAAGGCGCGTTTGCCCTACATCAGCGTGCTGGCCGACCCGACCATGGGTGGCGTGTCTGCCAGTTTCGCCTTCATGGGCGATGTGGTGATCGCCGAGCCCAAGGCGCTGATCGGCTTTGCCGGTCCCCGCGTGATCGAAAACACCGTGCGCGAGAAGTTGCCTGAAGGCTTTCAGCGCGCCGAGTTCCTGCTGCAAACCGGTGCCGTCGACATGATCGTTGACCGTCGCGAACTGCGCACCGAGATCGCCCAGATGATCGCGATCTTGCAGCGACAAAGCGCCGACGCGCTGGCCTGACCCGCTTGTCTTCGCTGCCCACCACGCTGGCCGGCTGGTTGGCCAGATGCGAGCAACTGCATCCGACAGAAATCGACATGGGGCTGCAGCGCGTGGAGCAGGTCCGCGCGCGCCTGGACCTGAAGTTCGACGTTCCGGTGATCACCGTGGCAGGCACCAACGGCAAGGGATCGACCTGCGCCATGCTCGAGTCGATAGCGCTGCACGCCGGCTACCGCGTGGGGCTGTATTCCAAGCCGCACCTTGTGCACTTCGAAGAGCGCTGCCGCGTCAACGGTTCGATGGTGGCCGCGGCCGATCTGCTCGAGCACTTCGAAGCCGTCGAGGCCGCGCGTGAGGGCGTGAGCCTGACCTATTTCGAGTTCACCACGCTGGCGATTGCGCGGCTGTTGTCGCGCTCGCCGCTCGACCTGGTGATCCTTGAAGTCGGTCTGGGCGGGCGGCTCGATGCGGTGAATGTGTTCGACGCCGATTGCACGGTGATCACCAGCATCGATGTCGACCACACCGAGTTCCTGGGCCCCGACCGCGAATCAATCGGCCGTGAGAAGGCCGGCGTCATGCGCGCCGGCCGGCCCGTCGTCGTGAGCGATCCACTCCCGCCGCAAAGCGTGATCGACCATGCGCGCGAGTTGGGTGCTGACTTGCGGCGCGTGGGCGTCGACTTCAACCATTCGGGCGATCCGCAGCAGTGGGGCTGGGCCGGGCGCGGCAAGCGCTACAACAGCCTGGCGTATCCCGGCCTGCGCGGCGCCAACCAGCTGGTCAACGCGTCGGGCGCGCTGGCGGCTTTTGAAGCGCTGAGCCAGCAACTGCCCATCACGGCGCAGGCCGTGCGGCAGGGCTTCGCGACGCTGGAACTGCCCGGGCGCTTCCAGATCGTTCCGGGTCAGCCTGCGCTGGTGCTGGATGTGGCGCACAACCCGCACGCGGTGGCCGCGCTGGCTCAGAACCTCGACCGCATGAGTTTCCATCCGCGCACTCATGCGGTGTTCGGCGCCATGCATGACAAGGACCTTGAGGCGATCTTCCGCCGCATGGCGCCGATCGTCGATTCCTGGTGCTTCACCGGCCTGCCCGTGCCCCGTGCCGCATCGGCCGTGCAGCTCGAGGAGTTGCACGCCAGCCTGGGGCTCAAAGGCCCCGGACCGCTGGCGATTTCGACCCACTCCGCACCGCTGGCAGCGCTGCAGCACGCGCTGGGCCTCGCAGACCCCACGGATAGAATCGTGGTCTTCGGATCCTTCCTGACGGTGGGTGGCGTGCTGCAACATGGCCTGCCGCGGCTGGGCAGTTCGCACGGTGCCTGAGATGGCCTGAGCGGCGGTCGCAACGTTGTGATCGTTGAGGCGCCGGCACTGCTTCGAAACCTTCTTTTTCCACGCACGCCCCTTCATCCATGGCCCTGTCGAGTCTTTTCAAGCGCAAGACCTCAGGCGATGCCGGTGGCCCATCCGCATCGGCCTCGCCCGTGGATGGGGTTCAAAAGGTTCGTACCCGCACTCGGCGGCGCCTCATTGGCGCGGTCGTTCTGGTCACCGTGGGCGTGATCGGGTTCCCTCTGCTGTTCGAGTCACAGCCGCGGCCGATTCCGGTGGACATCCCGATCGAGATCCCTTCGCAGGACAACGCGCCGGCGCTGGCGCTCCCTGCTGCCCGGCGGGATGCGCCTGTCATACGCAGTGTGCAGCCAGCCAGCGGCGCCGAGGCGGCGTCTGTCGCCAGCGTGACACCGCGTGACGCCGCGCCGGCGGGTGCTTCTGCGCCGGTCGTCGCGGCCTCCGCCCCCACAGCGGTGGCCAGCGCGCAGCCAGCCGCGAAGTCCACGCCAGCGGCTTCAGCCGCACCCGCACCCGCAGAGCGGGTGGCTGCGCCGGCCGCCAAGCCTGCAGTCGTGAGCGCACCGATCGCCGAGTTGCGGACCGCGAGCGCACCCGTGAAATCGGCTTCCGAGCCGGCCTCGGGAGCCACCGCCCCCCGGTTTGTCGTGCAGGTGGGAGCCTTCGCCGACCCCGCGTCGGCCCGGGAGGTTCGTCTCAAGATGGAAAAAGTGGGTCTCAAGACCTACGCGCAGACCGCCGAGACCAAGGATGGCAAGCGCATCCGGGTCAGGCTCGGGCCGTTTGCCAGTCGGGCTGAGGCTGACAAGGCGGCAGCGCGTGCTCGCGATGCCGGTGTGGCCTCGGTCGTCCTCACGCTTTGATCTGCATGAACCGCGCGCCGCGCGTGCTTGCATGCGGCGCATGAATGATCCTGATGACAGACGCCTGGAACGGCTTCGACGTTGTGATGCTGGTGGTGCTGTTGCTGTCCACCGTCATCGGGGCGTGGCGCGGTCTGGTGTTCGAGCTGATGTCCTTGATGGGTTGGTTCGCCGCCTACTTCGCGGCGCAGTGGGGCACCTTGGTGGTGTCGCCGCACATCCCGGTGGGCGTGCCCGGATCGCCACTCAACCACGCCGCCACCTTCGCGCTGATCTTCCTGACGGCGTTGATCGTCTGGGGCTTGCTGGCCCGGCTGCTCAAGGTGCTCATCAACGCGACCCTTCTGGGCGGCTTCGACCGGCTGCTGGGCGCCTTGTTTGGTGCGCTGCGCGGCCTGGTGGTGCTGCTGGCGGTGGCGGCGGTGGTCACACGTACCCCATGGGTCGAACTGCCTGCATGGCAGCAGTCCCGGGGCGCTGCGGTGCTTAAAGTGATTTCAGTGGGCCTGGGGTTCGCTCCGTCGTCACAGGTGGACGCCGATTCGCGGCCATGAGCGTGACCCGGGCCGACAATGCTGCTGGGCGCGGCGCAGGCTTGGCGCACCGCTTTTCTTGATTCAGGAGTGATGACATGTGCGGCATCGTGGGAGTGATTTCAAAGGCACCGGTCAACCAGCTCATCTATGACGCCTTGCTGCTGCTGCAGCATCGCGGGCAGGACGCTGCAGGCATCGTCACGATGCAGGATTCGCGCTGCTTCATGCACAAGGCTCGCGGCATGGTGCGCGACGTGTTTCGCACCCGCAACATGCGTGCGTTGCCGGGCTCGGTCGGGCTGGGGCAGGTGCGCTACCCCACTGCGGGCAATGCCTTCAGCGAGGAAGAAGCGCAGCCGTTCTACGTCAATGCGCCATTTGGCATCGTGCTCGTTCACAACGGCAACCTGACCAACGCTGGTCCGCTGAAGGACGAGCTTTCACGCATCGACCGTCGCCACATCAACACCGACAGCGACACCGAGGTGCTGATCAACATCCTGGCGCACGAGTTGGAAGTCGCTGCGCGCGACCGTCAGCTGACGCCGGAGATCGTCTTCAAGGCGGTGGCTGCGGTGCACAAGCGACTGAAGGGCTCTTACGCCGTCGTGGCGCTGGTCGCCGGGTTCGGGCTGCTGGCGTTTCGTGATCCGTACGGCATCCGCCCGCTGTGCTTTGGTGAGGGCGACACGCCCGAGGGCCGTCAGGTGATGGTGGCCAGTGAGTCGGTGGCACTCGAGGGCACGGGACATGTGCTCACCCGTGATGTCGCGCCGGGAGAGGCGATCTTCATCACCCCCGAGGGCCAGGTCCACGCCCAGCAATGCGCCGACAACCCGAGCCTGCATCCGTGCATGTTCGAGTACGTCTACCTGGCGCGACCCGACTCGATCATGGACGGCATTTCGGTTTATCAGGCTCGGCTGAACATGGGCGAAACGCTGGCTCAGCGGCTGATCTCGACGATGCCGCCCAGCGAAATCGATGTGGTGATCCCGATCCCCGAGTCGAGCCGTCCTTCGGCGATGCAGCTCGCCCAGAAGATCGGCAAGCCGTACCGTGAGGGCTTCGTCAAGAACCGCTACGTGGGCCGCACCTTCATCATGCCGGGGCAGGGCGTTCGCAAGAAGTCGGTGCGCCAGAAGCTCAACGCCATCGGCGTCGAGTTCGCGGGCCGCAACGTGCTGCTCGTCGATGACTCGATCGTGCGCGGCACCACCTCGAAAGAGATCGTGCAGATGGCTCGCGAGGCTGGCGCGCGCAAGGTCTACATGGCCTCGGCGGCGCCGCCGGTGCGTTTCCCCAACGTCTACGGCATCGACATGCCGACCAAGGACGAACTGGTGGCACACAACCGCACCATGGAAGAAATCCGCCAGTTCATTGGCGCCGATGCGCTGATCTACCAGGACGTGGATGCCATGAAGCGCGTGGTGGGCGCGTTGAACCCGGCGGTGGCCGGCTTCGAGGCTTCGTGCTTCGATGGGCAGTACATCACGGGCGACATCTCGGCGGCCGACTTCGACGCCATCGCGTTGCAGCGCCTGTCGCAAAACCAGGAAGAAGAATCGCCCTGCCGTTCGCGGCTGGCCCTGCAAAGCGCGGAGCAGCCCTGATGGCCACCAAGAAGACCATTCCCCGTGTGACCCTGCCCCAGGGCGTCCGGCGCGACACGCTGGCTGTGCGCGAAGGCCTGCCACGCAGCGTCTGGGGTGAAAACTCCGAGGCGCTGTTCCTCACCAGCAGCTTCGTGCAACCCGATGCGGCCACCGCCGCGGCGCGCTTTGCCAACGAAGAAGAAGCCTTCATCTATTCGCGCTTCACCAACCCCACGGTCACGATGTTCGAGCGCCGCCTGGCTGCGCTCGAGGGCACCGAGGCGTGCATCGCCACATCAAGCGGCATGTCGGCGATCTTGCTGATGGCCATGGCGCTGCTCAAGGCCGGCGACCACGTGATCTGCTCGCGCAGCGTCTTCGGCGCCACCATCGCCTTGCTGGGCCGCGAGTTCGGCAAATTCGGCGTCGAGACCACCTTCGTGTCGCAGACCGACGTGGCCGAGTGGCGCGCCGCGGTGCGCCCCAACACGCGGCTGCTGTTTGCCGAGTCGCCCACCAACCCGCTGACCGAGGTCTGCGACATCCGCGCGCTGGCTGGTGTCGCGCACGATGCGAACGCGCTGCTCGCGGTCGACAACTGCTTTTGCACGCCCGCACTGCAGCGGCCCGTCGAGTACGGCGCGGACCTGATCATCCATTCGGGCACCAAGTACCTCGATGGTCAGGGCCGCGTGGTCGCCGGTGCGGTGTGCGGCACCGAGCAGCTCATCAACGAGAAATTCGTGCCGGTGATGCGCAGCTCGGGCATGACCTTGTCACCGTTCAATGCCTGGGTGGTCCTGAAGGGTCTCGAGACGCTGTCGATCCGCATGCAGGCGCAAAGCCAGCGCGCGCTCGAGCTGGCCACCTGGCTCGAGCAGCAGCCGGGGATCGAGTGGGTGTTCTACCCGGGCCTGGCGTCGCACCCGCAGCACGATCTGGCGATGGCGCAGCAGTCGGGCAGTGGCGGAGCGGTGGTGTCATTCAAGGTGAAGTCGGGCGTGCCGGCCGGCGCGGCGCCAGACTCAGCGGCCGAGCGCCGCGCCGCATTCCATGTCATCGACAGCACGCAGGTGTGTTCGATCACCGCCAATCTGGGTGACACCAAGACCACCATCACCCACCCGGCAAGCACCTCGCACGGACGCCTCACCGAAGAGCAGCGTCAGGCTGCGGGCATCACGCAGGGGCTGGTTCGCGTGGCGGTCGGTCTCGATGACGTCGAAGATCTGAAAGACGACTTGCTGCGCGGCCTCGACTCACTCTGACCCTATCTCGAAGACGCATCACCGATGACCCGAAAAGTTCGCACCCGCATCGCCCCGTCACCCACGGGCTTCCTGCATCTGGGCACCGCCCGCACCGCGCTGTTTTCGTGGGCGTTTGCGCGCCATCACGGTGGTGATTTCATCTTGCGCGTGGAAGACACCGACGAGGCCCGTTCCACCCAGGAGGCGGTGGACCAGATCATCGCCGCCATGAAGTGGCTGAACCTCGATCATGACGAGGGCCCGTTCTTCCAGATGCAGCGCATCGAGCGCTATCGCGAGGTGATCGCCCAGATGCTCGAGGCCGGCACGGCCTATCTTTGCTACTGCTCGCCCGCCGAGGTCGATGCGATGCGCGAGGCCCAGCGCGCGCGTGGCGACAAACCCCGCTACGACGGTCGCTGGCGCCCCGAGCCCGGCAAGACGCTGCCGCCGGCGCCCGAGGGCGTGCGGCCGGTGGTGCGTTTTCGCAACCCGGTCGATGGCGTCGTCACCTGGGTCGACATGGTCAAGGGGCCCATCACCATTTCGAACGGCGAGCTCGATGACCTCGTCATCGCACGGCCTTCGCTCGACGCGGGCAGCGTCATCGGCACACCGACCTACAACTTCTGTGTGGTCGTCGACGACTGGGACATGAAGATCAGCCACGTGATCCGCGGCGATGACCACGTCAACAACACGCCGCGTCAGATCAACATCCTGCATGCCCTCGGCGCCGAGTTGCCGGTGTACGCGCACGTGCCCATGATCCTCGGGCCTGACGGCGACAAGCTCTCGAAGCGCCACGGTGCGGTCAGCGTCACACAGTACGAAGACGCCGGCTACCTGCCCGAGGCCATGATCAATTACCTCGCGCGTCTGGGCTGGAGCCACGGCGACGAGGAGATCTTTAGCCGCGATCAGTTGGTCGGCTGGTTCGACGGCCAGCATCTGGCCAAGAGTCCGGCGCAGTGGGACGCCGCCAAGCTCAACTGGGTCAATGCCCATTACGTGAAGGCGATGCCCGACGACGTGCTGGCAGGCCATGTCGCGTCGCGTTTTGCGTCGCGCGGTGTCGAGGTTCCGGCCGACGAACGGCTCGCACGGATGTGCGCGGTGTTCAAGGATCGTTGCGCGACCACCGTCGAGTTGGCCGAGTGGCTGACGATGTATTTCGTGCACATCGAGCCGCGACAAGAAGACCTCACGGCCCACGTCACCGAGGCCATCCAACCGGCGCTGCGAGATCTGCGTGATCGCCTCGCTGACGCCGAATGGTCCAAGGCAGCGCTGGCTGCGGTGATCAAGGCCGTCATCACGGAACACGGCATCAAGATGCCGCAATTGGCGCATGCCGTTCGCGTACTGGTTTGCGGCCGCGCTCAAACGCCCTCGATCGATGCGGTTCTCGAGCTTTTCTCTCGTGAAGTTGTGATCGGGAGGTTGTCAGCGGGGTGAAAATCGGGATACACTCTTGGACTCGCTTGAACAGCGCGAAGACGTCAGCAAAGAGGTTTTTGATGACGTTGTCCCAAGGGGTACCCGAGGTATCAAATGGGGGTATAGCTCAGCTGGGAGAGCGCTTGCATGGCATGCAAGAGGTCAGCGGTTCGATCCCGCTTACCTCCACCAAAGACCGGCGGTCAAACGCAGGTTTCAGGTGGCGCGCAGTTCAAGTCGTGGCGAAGGACATGTCCCCTTCGTCTAGAGGCCTAGGACACCACCCTTTCACGGTGATTACAGGGGTTCGAATCCCCTAGGGGACGCCAAGTTTGGCGGGGCTTGCAGAGCAATCTGGAAACCCGCTGCGCATCGCAAGACGCGCTTAGGAGTGGTAGTTCAGTTGGTTAGAATACCGGCCTGTCACGCCGGGGGTCGCGGGTTCGAGTCCCGTCCACTCCGCCAACATTGCTCAGAGGGCTGCGCCGCAAGGTGGCAGCCCTTTGTTTTGCTCTAGAAGGTACCTGGTTTCCAGGTGAAAGAAAACGGCGCAGACGACGTCGAGATTCGGGAGGTGACGAGCGACGGCGACTGAATACCCGCCGGGGCTTGAGCACCCAAACGAACGGATAAAGACAAGGCGATATTGAAGACCAGACGGACTGCGCAGCAAGCCAACCGGCCCGCTTGGCAGGTTACGTAAACAACAGCGAGAAATACCGAATGAGCATCAAATACAAAGTCGAATTCAAGGACGATCCTGCTTGCTCCAAGAGCGACGTACTGGCAGCTGCCTCCGGCGGTTGTGTTCGCACCAGCATCCCACGCTACAACGATGTGGTCGACATGGCACTGATCGAGCTGCCTGACGAGGCTTCTGCGAAGAAGATGGAAGAGTTGATGGCCGCAGACAGCAATGTCGTGAGCTTCAAGATCCTTTGAGGATCAAAGCCGGGCAATCCGGCTCGAGGGGCGACCCTCAAAACAAGCAAGAACGGGCCTGACGGCCCGTTTTTCATTTCTGCGAATCCGCGGATGCGCCGGTGAGCGGCGGCCTCTGGCGGTGGGTTGAAGTGACAGCGCCAACGTGGCGCTGTCGTGGCGCCCCTCGGTGATGGAAATCAACATGCAACCCTGCTCGGCCGTGGATATTCGGCTGCAGGGGCGCTCTTGGCGAGCGCGCTCCAGAGCGCGTCAACCTGCCAGCGCTCGCCTGCTGGATCCAACGGAGCCTCGGCATGATGAAAGCGATCGTTCTTCTGACGTTTGTCGCATCGATGTGGGTCGCCGGCCCTGCGCATGCGGTGCTCGTCACGTTTGATGAGCTCGCCACCAACACGGATGGCGCCGTGATACCCGATGGGTATCAGGGCTTCGACTGGTCCAACTGGGGGGTGACGAGCACCACGGCGGGTGGCTACGGCCCCGGCACGGTCAGCGGGCTCAACGTGTCTTACAACCGATTTGGAAACGCGGCCTCCTTCAGCGCCGCTTCGGTCTTCACCGTCAACAGCCTGTACGCCACAGCCGGGTGGAACGATGACTCGCAGGTGACCTTCAGCGGCTGGGCCAACGGCTCGGTGGTCGACACACGAACCGTGTCGCCTTCAGCCACCGCACCGACGCTCTATGCCCTGGACTGGAGCGGCATCGACACCTTCATGGTTGAGGTGACCGGGGGCACTCACCACGCTGGCGACAACTATGTCGGCGACGGGCCCTTCGTGGCCATCGACAACGTCACCGTGAACGGGGTGCTGGCTCCGGTCCCCGAACCTGGTACCTGCGCGCTGATGCTCGCCGGATTGGCTGCGGTGGGCCTGGCGACCAGGCGGCGCACGCTGGCATGAGCTGAGCGCGGCCGGTCTGCGCAACCGGTTCCTTGTTGCGTGGGCGTGAACGCAGCCCTCGTTGCCGTCTCGGGCGCGACCTGTCAGGCGGCCTAGATGGCCTTCAACGGCGACCGAAAGACATAGCCCACCCCAGACTTCGCGTGCAGCGGCGAAGCGGCCGATGTGGCGTTTTCGATGCGCCGCCTGAGCCGGAAGATCGTGGAGTTCAGGCTGTCGGCCCCACTGACTTCGGCGCCCCCTCCGAGTTTCAGGCGCAGTGCCTCGCGCGTCACGGGCTCGCCGTCGGCCTGCGCAAAGCATTCCAGCACCGCGAGGTGCCCGTCGCTCAGATCGACGCGCTTGCCGCCCGGTGCGATCAACTGGCGCGCTGCGCGATCGAGCGTCCACGGTGCATTGCTGGGTTCCGGGCCTGACGTGCGGCGCGCAATGGCCTCGATGGCCAGCGCGAGGTGCTCGAAGTTCACCGGCTTGGCCATGTACATGTCGGCGCCTGCATCGGTGCACTGCTGGAACACCTCGGGCTCCAGTCGCCCTGAAACCACCATGACGCCGGCCTTGGTCCGAAGGCGCAGCACGCGGATCAGGTTGAGCCCGTCGATGCCGGGCAGCATCAGGTCGACCACATAGAAGTCGTAGTTGTAGGCATTCGTGCTGGCCAGCAACAAGTTGCTGTCGCCGAACACGTCCACCTTGATGCCCCGGCCTTGCAGGTAGTGCGACAGGAAATCGGTGAAGTAGGTGTCGTCGTCGACGACGGCGAGGGACTTTGACTGCATGTGAGCGCCTGGTGGGGGTGACGGAAACCTTCGCGATTTGATCATGCCCGGCGCTTGCGCAAAAGAGCCATTTTGATGGTCAATGGCAGCCTATTTTCCAGAATAGCGATAAATCACCTAAACAAAAATCTATTGCATCCGATAGTCAAGGGATCGGGTGACGTTCCTGCCTCGCATCGACGCGAGCAGACGGGTACCTGCAGTTCCGCAGCAAGGCGCTGATCATCTCTGCCGTGTTCCTGGTTCCGATCCTGCTGCTTGCAGCGGGCTTTTGGAGCAGCATGCAGCAAACGGTTGACTTCGCCGTGAAGGAGCGCGCCGGGGTGGCCGCCATGCGGTCGCTGGCGCCGGTGCTCGAAGGTGTGCTGAAGGTTCGATTCGCGACGCACGCCATCTTCGGCGGCTTCGATGCCAACGCCGAGCGGCGCCAGATGTGGAATGACACCGACAAGGCGATCGCCGCGTTCGAGCAAGGCTTGAAGAACGGCGGTGACCCTCTGGGGATGCTGGGCACCGTCAGCCAGCTGGCGACCGACTGGCGGGTGACTGCAGAGTCACTCGACGCCGGGGACGGAAAAGGCCTGAGCGTGTTCGCGCCCGTCACGAAGACCCTGGTGTCTTTGCTGGACCGTGTCGGTGATGACTCCAATCTGGTTCTGGATCCCGACGTCGACAGCTTCTATCTGGTCACGGGGCTGGTGCTCACGCTGCCGGCTGCTGCCGAGGATCTGGCTCGGGTCTGGGGCTGGAGCACCTACGCGGCGGCCAAGGGCGGCCTGGAATTCAAGGACAGCGAGCGCTTTCAGGTCGGTGTGGCCAACGCGATTTCGCGATTGAACGACAGCCGCAAGTACGTCGGCCGGTCGCTGTCGGCGAGCCCGGAACTCGCGGTGAAGTTCGATCTGACGCCCATCGATGCGGCGCTGGCTTTCGTCAACGAAGCCTCCGTGGCGGTCGACGCCGGAGGCGGCGACGCGGCCACCTTGTACCGGCACGGACTGGCTGCCACCTCGGCGCTGTTCAACGTCTACGCCGGCGGCCTGCCGGCGCTCGATGGGCTGCTTGTCGCCCGCATCGAGGCCGCGCAGCACTCGCGCCAGATTCGCATCGGCCTCGTGATGTTGTGCCTGACCCTTGTGGCGTACCTGTTCCACACCTTCTACCTGGTCACGCACGGCGGTCTGACCGAGGTCAAGCGTCACCTGACCGCCATGGCCGGGGGCGACCTCACGACCAGCCCGACTCCCTGGGGCAGCGACGAGGCCGCCGAGTTGATGATCTCGCTGCAGCACATGCAAGCCTCGCTGCGAAACATCGTTGAGCGGGTGCGCGGCTCATCGGAGTCGATCGTCGAAGCCAGCACCGAAATCGCCTCGGCGTCGATGGACCTGTCGGTTCGCACCGAACAGACCGCTGCCAATCTGCAGCAAAGCGCATCGTCGATGGAGCAGATCTCCTCGACCGTCCAGCACACGGCCGGCAACGTCCGCGACGCCGCGCAGGTGGCCTCTTGCAACTCCCAGGCGGCAGCGCGTGGCGGCTCGGTGATCGCCGAGGTGGTCAGCACCATGCAGGACATCAACACGTCGTCCAAGAAGATCGGCGACATCATCGGCACGATCGACGGCATCGCGTTCCAGACCAACATCCTGGCGCTCAATGCGGCCGTGGAAGCCGCCCGGGCCGGTGAACAGGGCCGAGGCTTCGCCGTCGTGGCCAGCGAGGTCCGCAGCCTGGCGCAACGCAGCGCGCAAGCCGCCAAGGAAATCAAGCTGTTGATCGAGACCAGCGTCGAAAAGGTCGACTCGGGCACCCGCGTCGTCAAGGGCGCCGGCGACACCATGCGAGAACTCGTCGTGAATGCCGGGCGCATGAACGAATTGCTGCGCGCGATCTCGACCGCCGCCAACGAGCAAAGCTCCGGTGTCAGCCAGGTCGGAACGGCCGTGACCGATCTCGACCGCATGACGCAGCAAAACGCCGCGCTGGTCGAGCAGACGGCCGCTTCGGCGTCCGCCTTGCGTGATCAGGCAGTCGGTCTGGCCAGGGAAGTGTCCCGGTTCAGGTTGCCCGCCGGAGTGGCAGCATGAGCGCCGGCAACGTTCGGTACACCGAGACCAAGGAGCGCAGCGCGGAACTGCTGCGCCAGGTCATCGGGCACATGGGAAAGCACGCGGCTGCGTTCAATCCCGTCACCTTCACGGTCTGGTACGAGTACTCGGCCGGCGTCAATGCGAAGCTGGCGGCGGCAATCGATGCGCTCGCGGCGCAGTCGTTGCCCATCGACGACAAGGCGATCGGCGTGCTGTACCAGGCGCATGTGGCCTCAGCCGATGCGAAGGCCGTCGAACTCATCGGCGGCGAGATGCAGCAGTTGATGAAAAGCATCGCGCAGTCGGCATCGCAGGCGGGCGATCAGGCCGGAGAGTTCGGTGCCCAGTTGAACGGCTTGACAGCCGCACTGGTTTCAAAGGACGAGGAGCAGCTGGCGTCGAGCCTGAGCGAAGTGCTGGCCGGCGCGCTCGAGATGCGTGCCTCGACCGATGTGCTGCAACGCAAGGTGGCCGAAGGGCAGAGCGAAATCGACCGCTTGCGTCACGCGCTGGAACACGCCCGCGGTGAAGCCTTGCTTGATCCGCTGACCGGCGTGCTCAACCGCAAGGGCTTCGACCAGAAGCTCGACGAGTTGCTGTCGCAGCCCACCGGCGCCGACGGCGAGCATTACCTCGTGATGCTCGACATCGACCATTTCAAGAAGGTCAACGACACCCACGGGCATCTGGTGGGCGACCGCGTCATCCAGGCCCTGGGCGAGATCATGCGCACGTCGGTGACGAACCCGCAGCACGCCATCGCGCGCTACGGCGGTGAGGAGTTCGCGATCCTGGCGCCGCAGACGTCGCTCGAGCAAAGCATCCAGGTGGCCGAGACCATACGCCGGCGCACCAAGGCCATGAAGTTCCGGCACCGCAACACGAAGGAGCTGAATTTGAGCGTGTCCGTGTCGGTCGGCATTGCCCGCATGAGGCCCGGTGACGACGCCATGTCACTGATCTCGCGCAGCGATTCCGCGCTTTACCGCTCGAAGGCCGAGGGCCGCGATCGATTGACCTGCGCTGATTGAACTGCCGAGATCGGCTGGCGGGCGTTGAAGCTTCCTTCGCGGCTGGGCCAACGGTGGGTTGTTCAGCCCGCGACGCGGCCGCGGATGTAGCCCTCGAGGTAGCCGATGAGTTCGGCCTGGTGGCGGATCAGTTCCTTCACCACGTCGCCCACTGACACCATCCCGATCACCTTGCCGCCCTTGCACACCGGCAGGTGCCGGATGTTCTTGGTGGACATCTGGTGCATGCACTGATCGACGGTGTCGTCTTCGGACACGGTGATGACGTCGGCCGTCATGATTTCCTGCACGCGCGTGTCGATCGCCATGCGGCCCTTGAGCAGCACCTTGAGCGCGCAGTCGCGCTCCGACACGATGCCGATCAGCTCGCCCGCATCATTGAGCACCACCACCGAGCGGATGGTCTGGTCGCGCATCGTCTCAAGCACTTTCTGCACGGTGTCGGTCACCACCACATGGCAGATGGCGCGTTGTGTCTTCTGGGCGAGCAAGTTCTTGACGGTGATCATGCGAGGGGACCTCTACTTCGGATGGCTGACAGGCGGGGGTGGTCGAGTTTAAGCGCCCCGAATGTCTCACGGGCCGGCGGTGCGCGTGTTGCCGTCGCTCAGTCCGCAGGGCCCATCCACTGCACATGGCCCTGGCCGGCGTCGTTGACGCGGCTCATCAGCGCGGCGACCTGCGTTTCGGGGCCGCTGAAGTGCAGCGTCACCACGCTGCCGTGCGCGGCGTCGATGAGTTCGAAGCCCGCCGAGTGGATTTCGCGGCGCATGAAGCCTTCCAGCGCATAGGGCACGCAGCAGCGCAGGGCCTTCAATCGCTGCAGCGGCACCTTGTCGGCGCCCAGCAGGGCTTGCGCCACGGCGTCGGTGTAGGCGCGCAGCAAGCCGCCGGCGCCCAGCTTCACGCCGCCGAAGTAGCGCACCACGGTGGCCAGCACGCCGTCGAGGTCCTGATGGCGCAGCACGTCCATCATCGGCCGCCCGGCGGTGCCGCCGGGTTCGCCGTCGTCGACCGCCGCCGACTGCCCGCCGGCCAGCAGCGCCCAGCACACATGCGTGGCCCCCGGATGCTGCGCACGCAGCTCAGCCACCACCGCCACCGCGCGGGCGCGGTCGTCGATGGGCTGCACGCAGGCGATGAAGCGGCTCTTGCGGATGAGCAGCTCGCTGTGCACCGGGGTCTTGAGCGTGTAGGGCATGGGGCCCGAGCCTACCCGTGTGCGATCGTTTGAGGCCGCGTGGCGACAACCTGGCGATGGCGCGGGTGCCCGAGCATCGACAATCCCCCCATCGTTTTGCGCGAGCCGCGCAAGGCACACCCCCATCCCAGGAGAGCCGATTTGAATCTGATGGTGCCCATTTCCCTGTTTGACGAGTTGTCCGAAACCATCATCAAGTCGACCGGCACGCTCGACCTCGCCAGTGGCGAGATCCGTGCGGTCGAGTACGAAGACCACGACCTCGAGGTCGATGGCCTGCCGGCCGACAGCGAGGACTACGAGTTCACCTCGGGCCTGCTGTCTTACAAGGGCAAGGAGATCGAGTTTCGCGTCGATGTCGATCCGCTGAGCGGCAAGTACTCGGTCACGCCCAGCGAGCTGCTCGAATTGAAGGGCCGTGCGGCCAAGCTGTTCACGGCGCCGCCGGGGGCCTGAGCGCTACCAGTCTTCCTTGACGGCCAGCGCCATGTCGCGGCCGGCCGCCCGGCGCGCCGCCAGACCGGCGGTGAGCGTGCCGGCGGCGATCACCGCCGCACACAACGCGGCCAGCCGCGGCCACGGCAGCAGCAGCTCCATCGTCCAGTGAAAGCTCTGCGGGTTGACCACCTTCACGAGCACCACGCTCACCGCGATGCCCAGCCCCAGACCGAGCAGCGCACCGGCCGCCGTCCACACGGCGCCCTCGGCGCTCACCACCGTGAGCACCTGACGTCGCGTGAGCCCCAGGTGCGCGAGCAGGCCGAACTCCTTGCGCCGCGCCAGCACCTGCGCTGAAAAACTCGCCGCGATGCCGAACAGGCCGATCGCGATGGCCACGCCCTGCAGCCAGTAGGTGACCGCAAAACTGCGGTCGAAGATGCGCAGCGACAGCGCACGGATCTCGCCCGACGAGGCGAACTCCAGCAACTCGCCGTTCATGCCGTGCTGGCCGGCCAGCTCGCGCAAGTCGCGTTGCACCGCGGCCGCATCGGCGCCGGGTTGCAGCCACAGCGCCGCGTCGTTGATGCGCGTGTCGCCAGTCAGGCGCTGCCAGTCGTCGGCGGCCAGCACCACCGCGCCGTGCTGGCGCGCGTAGTCGCGCCACACGCCACGCACGAACACGCGGGTGTGTCGCCCGTCGGGCAGCGGCAGCGCGAGGTGGCTGCCGGGCTCGGCGCCGTACAGCATCACCATCGCCTCGCTCACGTAGGCGGCGGTTTCGCCCGCGGGCAGCGCCACCAGGTCGCCCACCAGCGGCAGC
>NCFZ01000205.1 GCA_002281415.1 Burkholderiales bacterium 28-67-8
GCTTGAATCCTTCAATCTGGCCATGCCCGGTGTCTGGTACGTCGTGGGCTCGATCCTGTTCGGCATCGTGGGCTACGTGGCTTTTCGGCGCGGCAGGAAGACCGAGCAATCCAGCCTGACCTGGACCGGCTTTGCACTGATGCTGTTTCCGTATGCGGTGTCCGAGACCTGGATGCTGTGGGCGGTGGGCTCGAGCCTCGCGGCCTGGGTCTGGCTGCACTGGAATCCGCCGTCCTGAGCTGCGGTGGTCTGGGCTGCGGTGTCAGGTCGCGTCGGCCAGCCGCGACAGCAACCCGCCGTGGCGCACCGTGGGTGAGTTGATTGCGGTCTTCAGGACATCGGCCCCCGAGGCGATCGTCACGCGTTGGCGCGCCCGCGTGACCGCGGTGTAAAGCAACTCGCGAGTGACCACTGCGCTGCGCTGTGCGGGCAACAGCACCAGCACGTCGTCGAACTCCGATCCCTGCGCCTTGTGCACCGTCATTGCATAAGCCGTCTGGTGTGCGGGCAGGCGCACCGGCGACACCGCACGAAAGCCACCACCGGCCTGCGCAAACCACACCATCAGCTCATCGGCTGAGCCACCATCGCCGTCAGCCGCAGGCAGCGCAATGCCGACGTCGCCGTTGAAAAGCTTCAGCAGCGGGTCGTTGCGCAGCACCATCACCGGCCGGCCCGGGTACCACGCCGAAGCACCGTCGCGAGCCGCCACCGGCGCCAGGCCGAGGTGTTCGCGGGCTTGACGCGTCATCAGCTCATTGATGCCGACCACACCTCGCGGGCCTTCGCGCACCGCGCACAGCACCCGGAAGGTGTCGAAGGCGCTGGCAATGGCCGCATGGTCGGTGGGGTCGTGGCGCACCGCCTCGAGGTAGGCCGCGTAGCCGCTTGCCAGCTCGCGCAGCGTGGGTTCTCCAGGCGCCGTGCCGCTGTCGTCGAGCCAGCGCACCGAATCGTCTTCGCCCTCGCGCAGCCAGGCGATCGCCTCGTCGGCGCGCGAGCGGTTGATGTCGGCGGCCAGCCGCCCGATGCCCGAGTCGGCGGCGAAGCGGAAGTTCTGGTTGAACCACACCGTGGTGTCATGCAGCGCGCTGGGCTGGCTGGCCGCCGGCGGCGTGATCCGCTCGACGTTCAAGCCGCACCAGTCGGCCAGATCCTGACGGCACGCGCTGCCCAGACCCGGGTCGGCGCTCAAGTCTGAAAACACCGCGCCTGATTCGACCGCCGAGAGCTGATCCTTGTCGCCCAGCAAGATGATGCGAGCCGTGTCAGGCACCGCTTCGAGCAACTGCGTGGCCAGCGACAGATCGAGCATCGAGGCCTCGTCGACCACCAGCGCGTCGATGGCCAGCGCATTTGCGGCGTGGTGCTCGAAGCCGCCGGACGGCGTCAACCCGAGCAGCCGGTGAATGGTGAACGAGGCGGTGGGCAGCCGCTCGCGGATGTCTGGCGGCAGGTGTTCGGCGCGCGCTCGCAGCGCTTCGAGCATGCGCGCGGCCGCCTTGCCGGTGGGCGCGGCCAGGACGATGCGGCAGCCGGGGTCTTGTGCGATCAGGCAGGCGAGCAGGTTGACCACGGTGGTCGTCTTGCCGGTGCCCGGGCCGCCACTGATGACGGTGAGGCGCTGGCGCAAGGCCAGTGCGGCGGCAAGCTTTTGCCAATCTGCCGCGCCGCCGGTGCGCTGTGCGTTGGCTTCGAACAGTGCATTGAGCTGCGTGCGTGCCACCTCGCTCACCGCGCATGGCGGTGCGGTGGCCGCACGCATCAGTCGGCGCGCCAGGCGCTGCTCGTAGTTGAAGTAGCGGTGCAGGTAGAGCCGGTCCTGCCCATCGAGGATCAACGGCAGCGAGCCCGGTGCCGCGGGTGTGCCCACCACGCCCGAGCCGCGCAGCGCCGAGCGCATCGCATCCACGCCGGTGGCATGCGCCATCGAGGCGACCACGTCCGTCAGGGCAACACACGCATGGCCGTCGCTGGTGGCCAGACTCACCGCTTGAGCGGCGTGGCGCAGCGTGTCGATCAGCGCGCCATCGCAGCCTTGCCGGCGCAGCCACTGCTCGACGTGCAGCGCAAAGCCTTGCGCGAGCTGCTCGGCGCCTGAGGGTGCTGTGGATGGCGAGGTGTTCATGCGGGATGCCTCAGCGGTTCGAGCAGGGCCGACAGGCGTTCGACCATCCCGATCGGGGGCCGATGGAAGTACACGCCGGTGGCCGCGCCAGCCGCATCGCGCCAGCCGGGGCGCACGCCTCGCACGAACAGGTACAGCACGCCCCCGAAGTGCCTGTCGTATTGGTAACCCGGCATGCGCTGCTGCAAGTAGCGGTGCACCGCCACTGTGTAGAGCAGGTATTGCAGGTGGTAGCCGTTGCCGGTCATGGCGGCATTCAGGTGCGGCTGGCCGTATTGATCGGGGCCGTCGCCCAGGTGGTTGGATTTCCAGTCGAGCACATAGAAGCGGCCCTCGTGCTCGAACACCAGGTCGATGAAGCCGCGCAGATAGCCTTCGAGCGAGCCGAACTCGAGGGCAGGCACCGGGTAACCGTGGTCGCGCATCGCGGCGGCCAGATCACCCGCGGTCAGGTGACCGGCGGGCAGGTTGAATTCGAGCTCGACCAGCCGGCGCCGCAGCGGCACCCGGGCCAGCGTGAGGCCGCCAGGCAGCGGCGTGCGCAGCACGTCGTCGAGCATGCGGCCGAGCATCGCCGGCAGCAGCGTGGTCGCATCGCCGGTGATCTGACCGGGGCGCACGCTTTGCGGATGCAGCCGCAAGCCGTCGCTGATCGCGGCGGGCCAAGTCTGAGCATCGGTGAAGTCGGCGCGCTCGAACACGGTGTGCATGCATTCGCCGGCCACCGGCCCGCGCGGAAAACGCAGGATGTCGTCATCCGGCGCGTTGAACGGCGTGGCCTGCGGCAACGGCGCGGTCTCGCCTGCGCGCAGGTCGTGGTCGACGGCCGCGCCTTCGTGCTGCGTGCCGTGGGCCAGGCTGCTGTAGCTGCCGATGCGCCAGGCGTTGGGGATGCGACCCGGCGCGGGCAAGGCGGCCAGCGTGTCGGGCGCAGGGCGCTGTGGCTCCAGCGCTGCGAACGGCGAGACGGGCAGCGGCGACAGGTCGATGTCGGGGACGTGATCGGTGGCCAGGCCTGACCACGCTGCGGCGATTTCTGCCGATGGCAGCTTGGCCTTGAGCCACTCCTCGGGCTGCCTGCCCTGACCGGCGGCCAGCCAGTTGAGCAGGCTGCGGTTGGCTTCGGCGTCCGAGGTGCCCTTGCCGGTCTTCTTCGTGTACGAGCCCACCACGAGATAGCAGCGGTGCACGGCGCGCGTGAGCGCCACGTAGATCAGGCGCAGGGTTTCGGCGGCGGCGTCGATGCTCAGCTGCTGCTTGATGAGGCCGTCGGCGTCGACCGACTTGTCGAAGTCGGGGCGGAAGTCGACCACCGGCTTGTCCTGGTCGCCGTGGTACTCCTTGCCTTCGAGGCCGCCGGGCCTGCCAGCCGCATGCCCATCCCACAGCGCCGGGCAGAACACGATCGGGTACTCCAGCCCCTTGGACTTGTGCACGGT
>NCFZ01000206.1 GCA_002281415.1 Burkholderiales bacterium 28-67-8
CTTCGACAGCTTGTCGTCCATCGTGAAGTACTCGTGCGGCCAGCTCACGCTGTCGCCCATGCGGCGCATCTGCTGCGTGATGGTCGAGCCCGACTGCTCCTTCCAGTCCCACACCCGGGCCACGAAGTTCTTGCGGCCGAGGTCGTGGCGGCTTTGCCCTTGCTCTTGCAGCTGGCGCTCCACCACGATCTGCGTGGCGATGCCGGCGTGGTCGGTGCCCGGCACCCACAGCGTGTTGAACCCGCGCATGCGGTGGTAGCGCGTGAGGCTGTCCATGATCGTCTGGTTGAACGCATGGCCCATGTGCAGCGTGCCGGTCACATTGGGTGGCGGCAGCTGGATCGAGAACGACGGCTTGGCCGCGTCGAGCGTGGGTTCGTAGACACCGCTTTTTTCCCACAGCGGGCCCCAGTGGGCTTCGATGTCGGCGGGTTCGAAAGACTTGGCCAGTTCGGTCATGGGGACACCGGGTAGAGCGCCGCCAAAACGGTCGCCTGAGAGCACGAAAACAGAGGGGCGATTGTAGGAGGCGGCTCCTAGAATGCCTCGATGCCCAGCCCCTCAGAGCACCCGGGCGTCGCCCCGCACGACGACCCTTCGATCCCCCTGTTTGAAGAAGATGGCCCCAGCGCCTCGCCGTTCGAGGTCACCGGCGAGATCGCGGCCGACGAGCGTCCCGCGCTGCCCACCGCCGAAGGCCTGCTGCGCGGGCTCAACCCCGAGCAGCTCGCCGCGGTCACGCTGCCGCCGCGTCCTTCGCTGATCCTGGCCGGTGCCGGCTCGGGCAAGACGCGCGTGCTGACCACCCGCATCGCCTGGCTGATCCAGACCGGGCAGCTCGCGCCGGGCGGCGTGCTGGCCGTGACCTTCACCAACAAGGCCGCCAAGGAAATGCTCACGCGGCTGGGCGCGATGCTGCCTATCCCCGTGCGCGGCATGTGGGTGGGTACCTTCCACGGGCTGTGCAACCGCTTCCTGCGCGCGCACTGGAAGCTCGCGGCGCTGCCGCAGGGCTTCCAGATCCTCGATTCGGCCGATCAGCTCTCGGCCGTCAAGCGCGTCATCAAGGGCATGAAGCTCGACGAGGAGCGCTTCGTGCCCAAGGCCACCACCTGGTTCATCGCCGCCCAAAAGGAAGAAGGCCTGCGCCCCAAGGACGTCGAAGTGCGCGACGAGCAATCTCGCGTGCTGGTGCAGATCTACCAGGCCTACGAAGACCAGTGCCAGCGCGAAGGCGTGGTTGACTTCGCCGAGCTGATGCTGCGCACCTACGAGCTGATGCGTGACCAGCCCAGCTTGCGCGATCACTACCAGCGGCGCTTTAGGCACATCCTGGTCGACGAGTTCCAGGACACCAACCGGCTGCAGTACGCCTGGCTCAAGATGTTTGCCGGCCCGCCCGGGCCCAACGGCTGCGCGGTGCTGGCCGTGGGCGACGACGACCAGAGCATCTACGCATTCCGCGGCGCGCAGGTCGGCAACATGGCCGACTTCGAGCGCGAGTTCCAGGTGCAGCAGGTCATCAAGCTCGAGCGCAACTACCGCAGCTTCGGGCACATCCTGGATGCGGCCAACGAGCTGATCTCGCACAACTCGCGCCGGCTGGGCAAGAACTTGCACACCGAGGCCGGGCCCGGCGAGCCGGTGCGCGTGTTCGAAGCCACCAGCGACTTCGCCGAGGCGCAGTGGTTCATCGAAGAAGCGCGGCAGTTGCACCGCGAAGGCACGCCGCGGCGCGACATCGCGCTGCTGTACCGCAGCAACGCGCAAAGCCGGGTGCTCGAGAGCGCGCTGTTCAACGCGGGCATTCCGTACAAGGTCTACGGCGGGCTGCGCTTTTTCGAGCGTGCCGAGGTCAAGCACGCGCTGGGCTACTTGCGCCTGATCGAGAACCCCAACGACGACACCAGTTTCCTGCGGGTGGTCAACTTCCCGACCCGCGGCATCGGTGCGCGCACCATCGAGCTGCTGCAAGACGCGGCGCGCGCCAGCGGGCGCAGCCTGTACCAAAGCGTGGGCGCGGTGGCGGGCAAGGGCGGCGGCAACGTGCAGGCCTTCGTGGCACTGGTCGATGCGATGCGCGACGCCACCCGCGGCCTCACGCTGCGCGAAATCATCGAGCACATGCTTGAAGCCTCCGGGCTGCTGAACTTCTATCGCACCGACAAGGAAGGCCAGGACCGGCTCGAAAACCTCGACGAACTGGTCAACGCCGCCGAAGCCTTCGTCACGCAAGAAGGCTTTGGCAAGGACGCGGTCGCGCTGCCGGTCGACGAGTTCTCGACGCCGGTGCCGCCGTCCGATGCGGCCGACGCCGAGCTGACCAAAGTGCTGGGAGGGCTGGGCGTGGAGCCGGGCGCGGCGAGCTCGCCGGTAGCCGCCGGCGGCATCGCCTCGCTGATCACCACGCCCGATGCCGAGACCGGCGAGATCATGTCCCCGCTAGCCGCCTTCCTGACGCACGCCTCGCTCGAGGCCGGCGACAACCAGGCGCAAGCCGGCCAGGACGCCATCCAGCTGATGACGGTGCACGCGGCTAAGGGCCTTGAATTTGATGCGGTGTTCATTACCGGCCTCGAAGAAGGCCTGTTCCCGCACGAGAACAGCGCGTCCGATCGCGACGGACTCGAAGAAGAACGCCGCCTGATGTACGTGGCCATCACTCGGGCGCGCAAGCGGCTGTACCTGAGCTGCAGCCAGACGCGCATGCTGCACGGCCAGACCCGTTACAACGTCAAGAGCCGCTTCTTCGACGAGCTGCCCGAGGCCTCTTTGAAGTGGATCACGCCGCGCAACCAGGCCTTCGGTTCGGGCTTCGGACGCGAGTACCAGTCGGCCTGGGCACGCGGCTCGGGCCTGGGCTCCATCGTCGGTGCCGGGCGCGTCGAGCCGGCACCGCCGCCCATGGTGTCCAAGGCGCCATCGCACGGCCTCAAGTCGGGCCAGAGCGTGTTTCACACCAAGTTCGGCGAGGGCGTGATCGTCACGCTCGAGGGCCACGGCGACGATGCCCGCGCCCAGGTCAACTTCGGCCGCCACGGCATGAAGTGGCTGGCGCTGTCGGTGGCCAAGCTCACGCCGATTCCTTGATGTCTGCGATGGGCGGTCGAGTCCGTTCCTGAGCGGTCGTGCGCAGAGCCGGGCTCAGCGAGCCAGTGGGCCAGTCCGCGTGGCTCGTGTCCCCCGCCCGCGCCCTCGGGGCGCAGGCTCCTCCTTGACCTCGCCCCGCGACCTGCCCCACTGACTCGCGGCCGTGACTTGCGCGCCGCGAACGCTGCTCAAGCAGGCCAGCGAGGCGCTCGGGGTCGGTAGGTCAAGGAGGAGCCATGGGCCGACGGCCCACGGCGGGGGACACGAACGACCCCGAGTGCCTCGCTGGCCTGCGGACGCCTCACCGCCCCGCGTGCAGTCATATCCCAGCCATCTCGATTTGCTGGTTGGCGTCGCGCAGCCACATCTTCAGGCGCTGGCGGTCCATCAGGCCCAGGCCGGTGCGCGACTTCTCGGTGTCGTGGCGCCCAGCGCTTCGGCGCGGTCTTGCTCGCCCGAACGCTCGAGCAGGCTGAAGTCGTCACCGCGCATCTGGTTGCGCACCAGCACGTAGCTCAGACGCGCACCAAAGCGGTCGAGCACCTTCTTGAGCAGATCGACCGAGTCGCGGCCCGAGTCCATCACGTGCCAGTAGGTGATCGAAAAGCCCGACTCGCCCGCCATCTCGAGCACGCCCGATTCGTCCATCCACTTGACCAGCGGGTCGTGCGTCTGCGCGGCCAGATCGACCAGCAAGCGGCGGTTGGGCTGCTCGATGGCGGCCTCGATGATCGAATCGAGCGCTTCGTAGCGGTCGACGAGTACCGGCGAGGCGTAGCCGGAATAAAAGCGCAGTAGCGCGCCGTGCGAGCGGTCGGTGTCAAAGCCGAGAAACGGCAGTTCGCGGTCGATGAGGTACTGCGCCAGCAGGCGCGACACCAGTGACTTGCCGACCCCGCCTTTCTCGCCGCCGATGAAGTGGATGTTGGCCATGGGAATCCTTGAGTGGGTTGAAGGTTGTTCATCACCAACTAGCGAGGGTCGTGCCAGCAGCGGTGAGGTTGAAAAAAAGCCCCCGGCCGGAGAACCGGCCGAGGGCTTCATGCTGCGCAGGCGCCGTCGGAGCGCCCGCAGCCGCAGTGTCACGAGCCCAGTCGCTGCTCGATGCGTGCCATGGTGGCAGGCAACTCTGCGGGCAGGTGGTACTCGAGCTGCTTGAACAGCTCGGCGTGCAGCGACAGTTCCTGCTTCCATGCGGCGGTGTCGATGCTGATGACGCTGTCGAACTGCTCGCTCGTGAAGCTCATGCCTTCCCAGCGCATGTCTTGGAAGCGCGGGCTGACGCCGAACACGTTGTCCTTGCCGCCGGCGGTGCCTTCGATGCGGCCGAGCATCCATTCCATGGCGCGCATGTTCTCGCCGTAGCCGGGCCAGACGAACTTGCCGTCGGCGCCCTTGCGGAACCAGTTGACGCAGAAGATCTGCGGCAGCTTGGCACCCGTGGCGGCGATCTTTTCGCCCAGGTTCAGCCAGTGCTGGAAGTAGTCAGCCATGTTGTAGCCGGCAAACGGCAGCATCGCGAACGGGTCGCGGCGCACGATGCCTTGCTGGCCTGCGGCCGCAGCCGTCGTTTCGCTGCCCATCGTGGCGGCCATGTAGACGCCTTCGACCCAGGTGCGCGCCTGCGTGACCAGCGGCACGGTCGTCGAGCGGCGACCGCCGAAGATGAACGCATCGATCGCCACGCCATCGGCGTTGTCCCACTCGGGATCGAGCACCGGGTTGTTGGTGGCGGCCACGGTGAAGCGTGCGTTCGGGTGCGCGGCCTTGGCGCCGGTTTCCTTGGCGATGGCCGGCGTCCAGTCCTTGCCCTGCCAGTCGATCAGGTGCGCTGGCGGGGTGTCGGTCATGCCTTCCCACCACACGTCGCCGTCGTCGGTGAGCGCCACGTTGGTGAACACCACGTCGGTCTTGAGCGAATCCATGC
Organism: Burkholderiales bacterium 28-67-8; assembly: GCA_002281415.1. Taxonomy (GTDB): domain Bacteria; phylum Pseudomonadota; class Gammaproteobacteria; order Burkholderiales; family Burkholderiaceae_C; genus PBB1. Next base: position 5,018 of record NCFZ01000206.1, read on the forward strand.
AGTTCGGGTTCGTCTTGTAGTTGGTGCCCGGCGCCACGCCGAAGTAGCCGGCCTCGGGGTTGATGGCGTACAGGCGGCCATCGGTGCCCGGCTTGATCCAGGCGATGTCGTCACCGATGGTGGTGACCTTCCAGCCCTCGTAGCCGGCCGGTGGCACGAGCATCGAGAAGTTGGTCTTGCCGCATGCGCTCGGGAAGGCGCCGGCCACGTGGTACTTCTTGCCGGCAGGCGAGGTCACGCCCAGCACGAGCATGTGCTCGGCCAGCCAGCCCTGATCGCGGCCCATGGTCGACGCGATGCGCAGCGCAAAGCACTTCTTGCCCAGCAGCGCGTTGCCGCCGTAGCCCGAGCCGTAGCTCCAGATCTCGTGGGTCTCGGGGTAATGGACGATGTACTTGGTGCTGTTGCAAGGCCAAGGCACGTCCTTCTGGCCGGCTTCGAGCGGTGCGGCCACGGTGTGCACGCACGGCACGAAGTCGCCGTCTTCGCCCAGCACGTCAAGTGCGGCGCGGCCCATGCGGGTCATCGTGCGCATGCTGATGGCCACGTACGGGCTGTCAGACAGCTCGACGCCGATGTGCGAGATGTGCGAGCCCAGCGGGCCCATCGAGAACGGCACCACGTACAGGGTGCGGCCCTTCATCGCGCCACGGAACAGCGCCTTGTCGCCGGTTTGCAGCAGCACGCGCATGTCGGCCGGTGCCATCCAGTTGTTGGTGGGGCCGGCGTCTTCCTTGCGCTCGCTGCAGATGTAGGTGCGGTCTTCGACGCGCGCCACATCGCTCGGGTCGCTGATGGCGAGGTAGCTGTTGGGGCGCAGCTCGGGGTTGAGCTTTTTCATCGTGCCGGCAGCCACGAGCTTGGCGCACAGCCGGTCGTACTCGGCCTGCGAGCCGTCGCACCAGTAGACGTCCGCGGCTTCGGTGAGCGCGGCGACTTCGGCCACCCAGGCGGCCAATCGTTTGTGTTTCAAGTCGGCGGGCACGTTCAACGGTGCTCCTTCCATCGCAGGACGGTTCATGGGGACTCCAATCAAAGGTAATGACAAAACGGGATT
>NCFZ01000207.1 GCA_002281415.1 Burkholderiales bacterium 28-67-8
CACGGTCGAGTTCGTGGTCGGCAAGGACAAGAGCTTTTACTTCCTCGAGATGAACACCCGGCTGCAAGTCGAGCACCCGGTCACCGAAGGCATCACCGGCCTCGATCTGGTCGAGCTGATGATCCGCGTGGCCGCCGGCGAGGCGTTGCCGTTCAAGCAATCCGAGATCAAGCGCGAAGGCTGGGCCATCGAGTGCCGCATCAACGCCGAAGACCCATTCCGCGGCTTCCTGCCGTCGACGGGCCGTCTGGTGAAGTTTGCCCCTCCGGTCGAGACCTGGATCGCCAGCGGCGAGGTGCCGCAAGACGGTGGCGTGCGCGTGGACACCGGCGTGGTCGATGGCGGCGAGATCCCGATGTTCTACGACTCGATGATCGCCAAGCTGGTGGTGCACGGGCGCGACCGGGCGGACGCGATCGCCAGGATGCGCGAGGCGCTCAACGGCTTCGCGATCCGCGGCATCAGCTCGAACATCCCGTTCCAGGCTGCGCTGCTGGCGCATCCGAAGTTCGTGGCGGGCGATTTCAACACCGGCTTCATTGCCGAGCAGTACCCGAACGGCTTTTCCCACGACGCCCAGCCTCAGACAGACACCGTGCTGTTGCGCGCCCTGGCGGCCGTGGCCAATCGCATCCACCTCGACCGCTCGGCACGCATCAGCGGCCAGTTGCCCGGACACGAAGCGGTGGTCAAGCCGGAGGCAGTGGTCGTCACCCGCGACAAGCAAGGCCACAGTGAGCACGTGCCGGTGCATGTGACGCCCGAGGGCGACGGCTTTCGCGTCAAGCTCGAAGGCCTCAGCCACCGCATCGCGTTCGAGACGCCCTTGCGTGAGGTGGTCATCCACGGCCGCATCGACGGCCGGCCGTTCTGCGCGCAGATTGAACGCATGGGCCTGGCCTACCGCGTGATTCACAACGGCTCGCAGATCGAAGCCACCGTGCTGTCGCCATTCGCCGCGCAGATGTCGATGCTGATGCCCTTCAAGGCGCCGCCCGACCTGTCGCGCTTCTTGCTGTCGCCCATGCCCGGCTTGCTGGTTGAAGTGGCCGTGCAGCCCGGTCAAAAGGTGCTTGCCGGCGAGAAGCTCGCGGTGATCGAGGCCATGAAGATGGAAAACATCCTGGTGGCCACTCAAGACGCCGTGGTCTCCGAGGTGCGCGCCGCGAAGGGCGAGAGCCTCGCCGTCGACCAAGTCATCATCTGCTTCGAGTAAGGCTTCCATGACGACACGTCCATTCAAGGTGCTGGGCATCCAGCAGGTGGCCATCGGCGGGCCCAGCAAGGAGCGGCTGCGCACGCTGTGGGTCGACAAGCTAGGGCTTGATGTCACGGGTAATTTCGTGAGCGAGCGAGAGAACGTCGATGAGGACATCTGCGCCATGGGCCAGGGCGTGCACCGCGTCGAGGTCGACCTGATGCAGCCCATCGACCCCGACAAGAAGCCGGCGGTGCACACCACGCCGCTCAACCACATCGGCCTGTGGATCGACGACCTGCCGGTCGCTGTCGAGTGGCTCAGCGCCAACGGCGTGCGCTTTGCGCCCGGCGGCATCCGCAAGGGCGCGGCCGGTCACGACATCTGCTTCGTGCACCCCAAGAGCAACGACGAATTCCCGGTGGCGGGCGAGGGCGTGCTGATCGAACTGGTCCAGGCGCCACCCGACGTGGTGGCCGCGCTGGGCGGTTGAACCCGATCGCGCCGCTAGCGGCGCGATCCGCTCAGCCCAGCTTGACGAAGAACGCCGCGATCGCCACGGCGACCATGCCGATGACCGTGTAACGGCTGACCCGGTCGACCAGTGCGTAGACCAGCGGGTCGTCGTGCATCTCGCCACGCGCGGTCTTCATCCACAGCCGCGACAGCCAGTAGATCAAAGCGAAGCCGATCAGCCACAGCAGCTCGGGCGTGGCGTAGCGCTGTTGCACCTCGGGCGCGTTGATGAACAGCCAGAACACCACCACCGAGCCCAACCCTGCGGCCACGCCGGTGGGCCACAGCACGACCAGATCGCCCACGCGGTAGTCGCGTCCCTGGACGGTGGTGCGGCCCTGCTTGTCCATCGACACCAGTTCCGAGCAGCGCTTGATCAGCGCCAGGCTGAAGAAGATGAAGATCGAAAACGCCAGCAGCCAGCGGCTGGTGGGCACGTCCACCGCCATCGAGCCGGCAAAGTGGGCACGTCCACCGCCATCGAGCCGGCAAAGATGCGCAGCGTGAACAGGCCCGCGAGCATCAGCACGTCGACCATGGCCAGCGTCTTGAGGTACCAGCTGTAGGCGGTGGTCAGCACCAGGTAGGCCAGCAGCATGCCCACGAAGTGCGCGTTGACCTGCGCGGCGATCGCGAACGCCGAAACCAGCAGGCCGAGCGCGACAGCCACGGCGTTGCCGATCGAAATGGCGCCGCTGGCCAGTGGCCGGTTTTTCTTGCGCGGGTGGGCGCGGTCGCTGTCGAGGTCCCACAGGTCGTTGAAGACGTAGGTCGCCGAGGCTGCCAGCGAAAACGCCACGAAGGCCAGCGCCGAGTGCGCCACGCGGCCGAGGTCGGCAAAGGCGAACGAGGTCAGCAGCGGCACGAACAGCAAGATGTTCTTGGCCCACTGGTGCACACGCAACTGGCGCATCCACAGCCGCGGCGTGAACGGCTGAGGTTCGATCAGCAGCTCGACCGAGCTGCCCGAAGTGGCCTCGCGTGCAACGGCGCTCGAGGCGCCGGCCACGATCACCGAGCGAGCGGCCTTCCAGATGGGCAGATCGGCCGAGCTGTCTCCGGCGTAGCTGAAGTCGCCGCCCACCTGCGTCTGGATGGCTGCCAGCTTTTGCGGGCCCTTGAGGTTGACGCCGTGTTCGCTGGCCAGCACCTGATCAAACAGGCCCAACCGCGCAGCCACGGCGTCGGCAATGCGGCGGTCGGCGGCGGTGGCCAGCACGAGTTTTCGGCCCAGCGATTTCTGCATGCGCAGGTGCTCAAGCAGGCCCTCGCGCAGCGGCAGCAGGTCGGCCGAGAACGCGCAGCGCTCGGCGATGGTGGCCTTGAAGAACGCGCGTCCACGCAGCAGCCACAGCGGCAGCGCGAACACATCCCACGGTGAGCGGCGCAGCAGCTGCAAGATGGACTCGAGCAGCGTGTCGGTGGGCGTCAGCGTGCCGTCGAGGTCGACGACGAGGGGCGGGGCGTTGGACATCGGGGGCAGGCACCGGGGAGCGCTTGGCGAAGCCTTGATTGTCGGCGGAGCCTGCCTGGTGCGGTCCATGGTGCCGGCGGCGTTTCCCGCGGCTATGCTCCGCGGCATGTACGCCGACTACTTTGGCCTGAAGCAGCCTCCCTTTTCCATCGCGCCGGACCCGCACTACCTCTTCATGAGCGAGCGGCACCGCGAGGCGCTGGCACATTTGCTGTACGGGCTGGGCAGTGGCGGCGGGTTCGTGCTGCTCACCGGCGAGATCGGCGCGGGCAAGACCACGGTGTGCCGCTGCTTCCTCGAGCAGATTCCCAAGCGCTGCAACGTGGCGTACATCTTCAATCCGAAGCTCACCGTGGTCGAGCTGATGCGCTCGGTGTGCGACGAATTCCTGGTGCCGTACCCCGAGCGAGAGCCGGGCGCGGCCACGGTGACCGACTATCTCGATCCGCTCAATGCCTTCTTGCTGCGCACCCATGGCGTGGGCCAGAACAACGTGCTGATCATCGATGAGGCGCAAAGCCTGTCGCCCGATGTGCTCGAGCAGTTGCGCTTGATGACCAACCTCGAAACCCACGAGCGCAAGCTGCTGCAGATCATCCTGATCGGCCAGCCCGAGTTGCGCGACATGGTGGCGCAGCCCGGGTTGCAGCAGCTCGCGCAACGGGTGATCGCGCGTTTTCACCTCGAGGCGCTGACCGAGCGGGAAACCGCGCAGTACATACGCCACCGGCTGGCGGTGGCCGGCATGACGGGACCGATTCCGTTCCTGGGCGACACGCTGCAGCGCATCCACCGCCTGTGCCGTGGCGTGCCGCGTCGCATCAACCTGCTGTGCGACCGCGCGCTGCTCGGGGCTTATGCGTCGGGCAAGGTGGTCGTGGACCGAAGCATTGTCGACAAGGCGGCGCGCGAGGTTTTCGATGCCAGCGAGGTCAGCGCGTCGATGCCCGCCACGTCCCGGCGCAAGGCACTGCGCCTGGCATTGGCCGGTGGCCTGGCGATCGGGCTGGTCGTCGGCGCAGCGGCGTTTGCGGGTGCGCCCTGGCTGATGGAGCGCCTGCGGGGACGTGCGGCGATGGCGCCAGCCCCGGTGCCGTCTGCGACGCCGGCCGCGTCGGTGCCGCGGGTCAACTTGGCGTCTTCGCCGGCCGTGGCTGCCAGCGCTGCTGCGTCCGGCTCATCCGATGCCGCCTCGGCAGCACCCACCGCGATCTCCCCGGCATCTGCACCGCCAGCCGTGCCGGCCTTGGCCCCTGCGAGCCAGGCTCACTGAGCGCTGACCATGTCTTACATCCTCGATGCGCTCAAGCGCGCTGAATCCGAACGCAGCCGCGGCGAGATCCCGGGCTTGAACGCGCAGCCCATGGGGCTGTCATCCGCTGACACCCAAGCCAGCGCAAGCCGTCCGATGGTCGCTGCCATGGCCGCCGGTGCCGCAGTGGTCCTGTGCGGGTTGCTCTGGTGGTGGTTCGGTAGCGGTGGCGTCCCGGCCGCGAGAGATGCTGCATCGGCGCCGGATGTGCCACCGGTGCTCGCGCCCGTGGCTGCTCCTGCCGCCACGGTGCTGCCGCAGCCCGTCGTCGTGAGTGCATCCGTGGTGGCGCCTGCAGCACCGGCTGTTGCCCTCGAGGCGACCCGGCCTGCCGCGCCGCCGGCGCCCCGCGAAGCGGCGCACACCGCACCACTCGCGCTCAAGGCGCCCCAGCGGGACACGGCGAACGCCACTTCGCGAAGCAAGCCGGCCGCGGTGCGCCCGACACCTGCGGCCTCAGGTGTGCCGGGGTCGCCGCCGCCTGCTGCGGAAGCCGACTCGCGCGTGTATGCACTGAACGAGTTGCCGGCCGATATCCGGGGTGCCTTGCCGACGCTGGCAGTGGGCGGCGCGAGCCACTCGGAGCACGCTGCCAGCCGCATGCTGATCCTCAACGGGCAGGTCTATCACGAGGGCGACCGGCTGACGGCCGAACTCACCCTGCAGCAAATCCAGTTGCGCTCGGCGGTGTTGAGCTTTCGCGGCTACCGCTTCGGCATCAGTTACTGAGGCGTGCCACCGCCGTGCGTGCACCACCGCATGCGGTGGATCACAGCAGGCTGACCAGTCCCGGGCCGGTGGCCTTCGACGTGTACATCGCCGCGTCGGCGCGCGTCAGCAACTGCTCCGCCGTTTCGGCGTTGCCCCTGAGGTGAGCCACGCCGATGCTGGCCGACACGTGCAGCGACTTGCCGTTGTAGGGCACCGGTTCGACGATCGCCGCCAGGATGGCCTTGCCGATCGACACCGCGTCGTCCAGGTGGGCAAGGTTGCCCAGCAGCACGGCGAATTCGTCGCC
>NCFZ01000024.1 GCA_002281415.1 Burkholderiales bacterium 28-67-8
TGCACCATGACTTCCTGACCTGGTGCCGGGATCGAGTCCGGATTGAATCCCTGTCGCGTCAGTTCCAGGCGAATTGCAGGTTGCTCGTCGATCAGTATCACATCGAGGGGATAGTCTTCAGCCGTGCCGCGGCGCGGGACAGGCTGCCGGTCTCGCGGATGGCCTCCAGCAGGGCCAGTTCGTCCTCGGTCAACATGTGCAACCTCTTCGAACGAGTTCGTCGATCCGATCGAAGAACGCCTGCAACGTCCGGGCGCCTCCTGCCCCTTCGTGCAACCGATGCACCCGGTGCTCGTGCCAGCGCTGCTGCTCGTCCTCGGTGAGGGTGTCGGGAAAGTTGCGCGCGCGGTAGCGAAACACCAGCTCACCCAGCCGTGGATCGGCAAAGTCGGGCCGCTGATCTGCCAGCGCCGACGGGGCCAGCCCGCGCAGCCGCTGCAGCAAGCGCCGGTCCTCGTTGCCGACGAAGCCGCCATAGAGGTCTTCGTCGACATCGGGCGTGACCTGAGCCGGGCGCTCGAACACCTCAGGCCACAAGCCGGCCAGCAGCGCGGTCTGCTGCGCGGCGAGATCGGCATGCACCAGCGCTTGCGCCACGTCGATGCCCCAGCGCTCGGCCATCTCGGCGCTGAGCGTCTTCAGGTTGCCGATGACCACGGGCGACTTGTTGAGGTGAATCGTCTTGATCGGCAAGCGCGTCACGCCTTCGGGCAGCGCGTCGGCGCGGCTGAACATGCGCAGGCGCAGCGTGGCGGCATCCAGATCGCGCAGCACGCGCGGGTCTTCGGCGAGGTCCCACACGATGACCTCGTTCTTGTTGGTCGGGTGCGGCGCCAGCGGCCACACCAGCGCGATGCAGCCGCGCTCGGCCGGGTACATGCCCGACACGTGCAGCAAGGGCCGGCCCGCGGCCTGCGCGGTGGCCATCTCGCGGATGACTTCGTCCTTCTTGCGCAGGCGCAGGCAGAAGTCCCACAGCTTCGGATTCGCGTTGCGGATGAGCCGCGCCAGCGCCAGCGTGGCGCGCACGTCCGACAGCGCATCGTGCGCAGCCTCGTGTGCCAGCCCGTTGGCCGCGCTCAGGTGCTCGAGCTTGAACGACGGGCGCCCGTCGTCGTGGCGCGGCCAGGTGATGCCGGCCGGGCGCAGCGCGTAGGTGCAGCGCACCACGTCCATCAGGTCCCAGCGGCCGCACTGGTTTTGCCATTCGCGCGCGTACGGCTCGATCAGGTTGCGCCAGAACAGGTACCGCGTGACCTCATCGTCGAAGCGGATCGAGTTGTAGCCCACGCCCACGGTGCCGGGGCGGGCGAGCTGTGCCTCGATCGCTGCGGCGAACGCGTGCTCGCTCACGCCGCGCTCCTGACAGACCTGCGGCGTGATGCCGGTGAGCAGGCAGCTCTCGGGGTCGGGCAGGCTGTCGTCGGCCGGTTGGCAGTACAGCGTGACAGGCTCGTCGATCTCGTTCAGTTCGGCGTCGGTGCGCACGCCGGCGAACTGCGCGGGCCGGTCGCGGCGGGGCACCACGCCGAAGGTTTCGTAGTCGTGCCAGAAAAAGGTCAGCTCATCCATGGGTCACAACATACCGCACTTGATGGCGGGGCTTGACGCGGCGCACAGGCGTCTGGCCGGCAGATGCCCACAATGAATTGCACCAAGCCCACAGGAGCCGCCATGTCACGACCGATCGCCAAGCGCCCCGTCAGCGTCACCGCAAGCCACCCGTACGCGCAAACGCTCCAGACCTTCACCACGGCCAGCGGCACCGAAGGCGCGTTCTATTCGCTGCCTGCGCTGGCGCGCCGTATCCCGAACGTGGCGCGGCTGCCCGTGTCGCTGCGCATCGTGCTCGAAAGCGTGCTGCGCCACTGCGATGGCCGCAAGGTGACTGCCGAACACGTCGAGCAGCTCGCCCACTGGCGACCCAACGCCGAGCGCAGCGCCGAGATCCCATTCGTCGTCGCCCGCGTGGTGCTGCAGGACTTCACCGGCGTGCCGCTGCTCGCCGATCTGGCCGCCATGCGCAACGTGGCGGCCTCCATGGGCCGCGACCCGAAGACCATCGAGCCGCTGGTGCCGGTCGATCTGGTGGTGGATCACAGCGTGATGGTCGACCACTACGGCAACAAGAAGGCGCTCGACCTGAACATGAAGCTCGAGTTCGAGCGCAACCGCGAGCGCTACGAGTTCATGAAGTGGGGCATGCAGGCGTTCGACACCTTCGGCGTGGTGCCCCCGGGCTTCGGCATCGTCCACCAGGTCAACCTCGAGCACCTCGCGCGCGGCGTGCACAAGGCGCCCAAGGCCAGCAACGGTTCGTCCGCAACAGCCAGGGTGTACTACCCCGACACGCTGGTCGGCACCGACAGCCACACCACCATGATCAACGGCATCGGCGTGGTCGGCTGGGGCGTGGGCGGCATCGAGGCCGAAGCCGGCATGCTGGGCCAGCCGGTGTATTTCCTGACGCCCGATGTGATCGGCTTCGAGCTGACCGGGCGGCTGCGCGAAGGCGTCACCGCCACCGACCTGGTGCTCACCGTCACCGAGCGGCTGCGCCAGGCCAAGGTGGTCGGCAAGTTCGTCGAGTTCTTCGGCGAAGGCACCGCCAGCCTCGCGCTGCCCGACCGCGCCACCATCGCCAACATGGCGCCCGAATACGGCGCGACGATGGGGTTCTTCCCGGTCGACGACAAGACCATCGAGTACTTCTGGGGCACCGGGCGCAGCAAGAAGGAGATCGAAGCCTTCGAGGCCTATTTCCGCGCGCAGCACCTGTTCGGCATGCCCCGGCGCGGCGAGATCGACTACAGCGACGTCGTCACGCTCGACCTGGGCAGCGTGGCACCCAGCCTGGCCGGTCCGAAGCGCCCGCAAGACCGCATCGAGCTGGGCCACGTGAAAGGCCGCTTCGCCGATTTATTGAGCAAGCCGCCCGCCGACAACGGCTTCAACCAGCCGGCCGAACGGCTGGGCGTGGCGGTCACGACGCCCTCGGGCCTGTCCATCCGCCATGGCGATGTGCTGATCGCCGCCATCACGTCTTGCACCAACACCTCCAACCCGAGCGTGCTGCTGGCCGCCGGGCTGCTGGCCAAGAAGGCGGTCAAGGCGGGGCTGCGCGTGCAGCCGCACATCAAGACCTCGCTGGCGCCGGGTTCGCGCATCGTCACCGAATACCTCGAGAAAGCCGGCCTGCTGCCCTACCTCGAAAAGCTGGGCTTCTACCTCGCCGGCTACGGTTGCACCACGTGCATCGGCAACTCGGGCGACCTGACGGCCGAGATCAACGAAGCCATCACCGCCAACGACCTGGTGTGTGCCGCCGTGCTGTCGGGCAACCGCAATTTCGAGGCGCGCATCCACCCGAACCTGAAAGCGAACTTCCTGGCTTCGCCACCGCTGGTGGTCGCCTACGCCATTGCGGGCAGCGTCAACGTCGACCTGATGACCGAGCCCGTCGGCCACGCCAAGGGCAAGCACGGCAAGCCGATCTACCTGGGCGACATCTGGCCCAGCAGCGACGAGATCCACGCGCTGATGAAGTACGCCATGAATGGCCGCGCCTTCAAGCGCAACTACGACAAGGTCGCCACCGAGCCCGGCAAGCTGTGGGGCCGCATCGAGGGCGCGACCGGACAGGTCTACGACTGGCCGGGCTCGACCTACATCGCGCGGCCGCCCTTCTTCGACGGCTTCACCTTGCAGCCCGCACCGGCCGCGGCCGGCATCACCGGTGCGCGGGCGATGGCGCTGCTGGGAGACTCGATCACCACCGACCACATCTCGCCAGCCGGCTCGATCCAGCCGGCCTCACCCGCCGGCAGGTGGCTCGCCGAACACGACGTGCTGCAGGCCGACTTCAACAGCTACGGCTCGCGCCGCGGTCACCACGAGGTGATGGTGCGCGGCACCTTCGCGAACGTGCGCATCAAGAACCTGATGATCCCGCCCGGGCCCGACGGCTCGCGCGAGGAAGGCGGTCTGACCCTGCTGCAGCCCTCGGGCGACAAGCTGCCGATCTACGACGCGGCCATGCGCTATCTGGCCAGCGGCACGCCCACGGTGATCTTTGCCGGCGAGGAATACGGCACCGGCTCATCGCGCGACTGGGCCGCCAAGGGCACCGCGCTGCTGGGCATCAAGGCGGTGGTGGCGCGCAGCTTCGAGCGCATCCACCGCAGCAATCTGGTGGGCATGGGCGTGCTGCCGCTGCAGTTCAAGGGCAACGACAGCTGGCAAACGCTGGGCATCCGAGGCGACGAGCTGTTCGACATCGAGCTGGCGCCCCACATCGAGCCGCAGCAAGACGCCACGCTGGTGATCACCGCAGCCGACGGCAAGCGCACCCGCGTGCCGCTCACGCTGCGCATCGACACGCCGATCGAGGTCGATTACCACCGGCACGGCGGCATCCTGCCGTTCGTGCTGCGGCAGTTGCTGGCCGACTGACTCAGGTCAGCGAGCGCTCCCAATCAGCCGCATCGAAGCCGACCAGCAGCCCGCCCGGGTGCTCGACCACCGGTCGGCGGATGACGCTCGGCTGCGCGACCATCAACTCGCGCGCGCTGGCCGCATCGTGTATGCCGGCTTGCTGCTCGGCATCGAGCTTGCGCCAGGTGGTGCCCTTGCGGTTGAGCAGCGCCTCCCAGCCCAGCTGCTGCATCCAGCCCTCGAGCTGCGCCAGCGGCACGCCTTGCTTCTTGTAGTCGTGGAAAACACAGGCCACGCCCTGCTCGGCCAGCCAGGCGCGAGCCTTCTTGACGGTGTCGCAGTGGGGGATGCCGTAAACGGTGATGTTCATCGCAACAATCTCGTGAGGGTCAAGGGCCACAGACCAAAGGCAACGCCATGGAATCAACGACTGAATTTTCAACCGCACTCGCGCACGGCGTGTGGGCGATCGACACCGGCTACCAGCGGGCGAACTTCGACGCGGCCTACCTGGTCGTCGAGCGCGGCCGCGCCGCCTTCATCGACACGGGCACGGGCCATTCGGTAGCGCGGCTGCTGGCGGTGCTCGAAGCCGCCGGGGTGCCGCGCGAGGCGGTCGACTGGGTGATCCCCACGCACGTGCACCTCGACCATGCCGGTGGCTCGGGCGCGCTGATGGCCGCGCTGCCCAACGCCCGGCTGGTGGTGCACCCGCTGGGCGCGCGGCACCTGATCGACCCGTCCAAGCTGATCGCCGGTGCCAGTGCGGTCTACGGCGCCGAGGAGGTGCAGCGCTCGATCGGCACGGTGCTGCCGGTGAGCGCCGAGCGCGTGCTCGAGAGCGCCGACGGCATGGAGATCGATCTGGCCGGCCGGCCACTGCGGCTGCTCGACACGCCCGGCCACGCGCGCCACCACCACTGCGTGTGGGACGAGCGCAGCCGCGGCGTGTTCACCGGCGACACCTTCGGTCTGTCGTACCGCGAGTTCGACACGCCGCAAGGCAGCTGGCTGCTGCCCAGCACCACGCCCGTGCAGTTCGATCCGCCGGCGCTGCGGCACTCGTTCGAGCGGCTGCTCGCGCTGCGCCCCGACTGCGTGTACCTCACCCACTTCGGCCGCCTGCCCGCCACGCCCGGGCCCGACAACGCCGACACGCTGCAGCAACTGGGGCGTGAGTATCTGGAGCAGCTCGATGCGGTGATCGCGCTGGGCGAGCGCACCGCCGCGGCGATACCGGGGGCCGAGGAACGCCATGTGGCGCTGGTCGAAGGCCTGGGCGAGATCTACCTCGAGCGCGTGCAGCGCCTCGGTGGCGATTTGCCGCGCACAAGCGTGCTGGAACTGCTGGACATGGACATCGAGCTCAACGCGCAAGGCATGGGCGTGTGGCTCGCCAGCGCTGCCAAAGCCGCACCGCCGCAGCAGCCTCGCAACCCGCTGCACGGCCTGCGGCTCGAAGACATCGTCACCGCGCTGGTCGCGCATTACGGCTGGGCGGAGCTGGGCGCGCTCGTGCCGGTGCGGTGTTTCATCAGCGACCCGAGCGTGGCGTCGAGCCTGAAGTTTTTGCGCAAGACGCCGTGGGCGCGCGAGAAGGTCGAGGGGCTTTACCTGTTCATGCTGCGCGACGTGCGCCGGGCACAGCGGCATGAAAAGTCCCCTCCAGGACGGACGGGGCGGTGATTGGGGTCGGCGGGTGCCAATCTGGAGCACCTGGGCTTGCCAAGTAGATGGTGAAACCCGGCGCCGACACCTTGTTTATCGGGTCTTCGGATCGACCACTTGAGGGCTTTTGCAAACCACTGTCTGCACGGGCGAGCTACCCTGTGCGCCTGCGTCAAACCACCCCAGGAACCCCGAGATGAGACTGCTCCACACCATGCTGCGCGTTGGCGACCTCCAGCGTTCGATCGATTTCTACACCCGCGTGATGGGCATGAAGCTGCTGCGCACCACCGACCGGCCCGAGCAGAAATACACGCTGGCCTTCCTGGGCTACGGCAGCAACCCCGACCACGCCGAGCTGGAGCTCACGCACAACCACGGCGTGGACCGCTACGAGCTGGGCACCGCCTACGGCCACATCGCCATCGAAGTGCCCGATGCCTACGCCGCTTGCGAACACATCAAGGCCAACGGCGGCCTGGTCACGCGCGAGGCCGGCCCGGTGGCGGGCGGCGCCACGGTGATTGCCTTCATCACCGACCCCGACGGCTACAAGGTCGAGCTGATCCAGCGCGGCACCTTGTGAGTGGGGCGGCGCGGCGAGACCTCAGCGCCGCGCCGCTGACCACGGCGGCATCGGCTAGCGGCCGCTGACGCCACGCGCCTGAACATCGGCGAGGCGCCGCCCCCGCAACGCAGCGGGGCCCAGCCACGCAGCGCGGGCGTCGTGAAGCTCATCGACGAGTTCCAGGCCGACTTGCGAGCCTGCGTCCTCGACGTCCACCGCGTGCGACGGATAACGCGCGGCCAGACGCCGCGCGCCCTCGTCGTCGTGCAGCGCGACCAGCTCCGAATACAGGGCGGCAGCGAAACCCACCGGGTGCCCGTGGCGCCCGTGGTGCTGCGCGTAGGCGATGGCGTGCTCGCGCAGCGCGGCGGCCACCTGCTGCAAGGTCGATGCCTTGACCCGCGGCATGTCACCGGGGAGCACCAGCCAGCCGGGGGCATTCGGCCGGGCCGCGACGCCCAGCGCCATCGCGATGCCCACGCCCGGGATGGCGTTCAATCCCCGCCGCTCGAAGCGACCGGGCCCGGCACTGTCGAGACGCGGCTGGATCACGAAGACATCGCGGCTGGCCAGGTGGCGCGAGGCCTCGCCGGCCAGCGCTTCGGTCGTGACCACCACCACCGGCAAGCCACTGCCCATGGCATTGGCCAGCGTGGCGCCGAGCAGGCTGGCCGCACCCTGCGGGTCGGCTTCAAGGAAATGGGAAGCGCCACCAACGGCGACAACGATGATCACGGGCGACGCATTCATGCGCAGTTCCACCTCTGTCCGGGATGAACTTCAGCGCGTGCCGACAAAGAGGCCCAGCGCCAACTACTGCTGAACGCGAGGATGGGCGACGTGTGCATCACGCGCCAGAGGGCCATCACTTAAGGCATTGCCCGAACAGGGCTGGCCCTTGCCCTACCCCGAGCCTGCGCCCGGCCGACCGGGAAAACGAGGGGTCGGGTTTCTATACTCGACCGATGGATTCCATTGCCGACCTTCGCAAGAGCTATGAGCGCGCCGAACTCGATGAATCGGCCTCGCTCGACGACCCGCTGGCCCAGTTCGAGTTGTGGCTGCAGCAAGCCATCAGCGGCGAGCTGCCCGAGCCCAACGCGATGACCGTGGCCACCGTCGGTGCCGACGGCCGGCCGTCCACCCGCGTGGTGCTGATCAAGGGCTGTGACGCGCGCGGCATCGTGTGGTTCACCAACTACCAAAGCCGCAAGGGCCGCGAGCTGGCGGCCCACCCGTTTGCCGCGCTGCAGTTCCACTGGGTCGAGCTCGAGCGTGTGGTGCGCATCGAAGGCCGTGTCGAGCAGGTCGACGCTGCCGAATCCGACGCCTATTTCAAGTCGCGCCCGCTCGACTCGCGCATCGGCGCGTGGGCGTCGCCGCAAAGCGAGGTCATCTCGTCGCGCGGCGTGCTGGTGGCCAACGCGGCCAAGTACGGCGCGAAGTTCCTGCTCAACCCGCCGCGCCCGCCCCACTGGGGCGGCTACCGGCTGGTGCCCGAGCGCTGGGAGTTCTGGCAGGGCCGCAAGTCGCGCCTGCACGACCGGCTGCAATACCGATCGCAAGAAGGCGTCTGGATACGCGAGCGGCTGGCCCCCTGAGCCGGCAGACCCGCCGCGCCTTGCTCATTGCTGAACCCCGGAGACTGACGATGACCCCGACCACCCCCTTCGAATCCATCCTGACCGCCGTGCACGGCGACGGCGCGCTCAAGACCGGCGTGATCACGTTGAACCGGCCGAAGGCCCTCAATGCGTTGAGCGATGCGCTGATGGACGAGCTGGGTGCCGCACTGCTGGCCTTCGACCGCGACGCGGCCATCGGCTGCATCGTGATCACCGGCAGCGAAAAGGCTTTTGCTGCGGGCGCCGATGTCGGTGGCATGGCCGAGCTGAACCACCTCGACGCCTACCGCAGCGACTTCATCACCCGCAACTGGGAAACCATCCGCCAGGTGCGCAAGCCGGTGATCGCGGCGGTGGCCGGCTTTGCGCTGGGCGGCGGCTGCGAGCTGGCGATGATGTGCGACTTCATCATCGCCGCCGACACCGCCAAGTTCGGTCAGCCCGAGATCAAGCTGGGCATCATCCCCGGCGCTGGCGGCACGCAGCGGCTGCCGCGCGCGGTGGGCAAGGCCAAGGCCATGGACATGGTGCTCACCGGCCGCACGGTCGACGCCACCGAGGCCGAACGCGCCGGGCTGGTGTCGCGCGTGGTGGCGGCCGATCAGTTGATGACCGAAACGCTCGCTGCGGCGGCCACCATCTGCGCCCACAGCGGGCCCAGCGTGATGATGGCCAAGGAGTGCGTCAACCGCGCCTTCGAGACGGGGCT
The DNA here is from genome assembly GCA_002281415.1 of Burkholderiales bacterium 28-67-8. GTDB lineage: Bacteria > Pseudomonadota > Gammaproteobacteria > Burkholderiales > Burkholderiaceae_C > PBB1. The sequence continues at coordinate 9,005 of NCFZ01000024.1, forward strand.
GTCGGACGGCGTGTCGTACGAGCGGCGGCTGTTCCACTCGCTGTTCGGCACCCACGGCCAGCGCGAGGGCATGGCCGCGTTCATGGCCAAGCGCAAGCCGGACTTCGAACCGCGCTGACGCAAGCGAAAGCGCCGCTCAGCGATAGCGGCTGGTGAAGGTCTTGCGAAACTTCTCGATCTTGGGCGCAGCCACCATCGCGCAGTAGCCCTGCTCGGGGTGGTTGGCGTAGTAGTGCTGGTGGTAGTCCTCGGCACGCGAGTAGTCCGCCAGAGGCAGCAGCTCGGTGACGAGCCGCCCGCCCAGCTTCGCGTTCACCTCGTCCATCACCTCGCGCGCCACGGTCTGCTGCGCCGCCTCGTGAAAGTACACGCCCGAGCGGTACTGCGTGCCCACGTCGTTGCCCTGGCGGTTGGGCGTGGTCGGATCGTGGATCACGAAGAAGATCTCGAGCACCTCGCGCAGGCTGATGCGATCGGCATCGAAGCTCACGCGGATCACCTCGACGCAGCCCGTGGCGCCGCTGCACACCTGCTCGTAGGTGGGCGCGGCCACGCGGCCGTTGCTGTAGCCGGATTCGACGGCGGTGACGCCATCGACGTGCTCGTACACCGCCTCGGTGCACCAGAAGCAGCCACCGCCCAGCGTGATGATTTCCTGCGTCATGAGTCGCTCCGCTTTCAGTTGTTACGCAAGACGAGCTGCGCGCTCGGCGTCCACGGTGCGTTGTCGGCGCCGGCCAGCCGAGGCTTGGGCGCGCCGATGAACAGCCGTTCGCTGGACAGGCCCTTGGCGATCAGCCCGTCGCGCACGGCCAGCCCGCGTTGCAGCGCCAGCTGGCGCATCACGGTGTCGGTGACCGGGATCACCGTCTTGAGCAGCGCTTCCATCTCGGCCGCGGGAATGTCCTTGGCCAGGCCAACGAAGTTGCGCGGCTTGTCAGCGATCTCGGTCTGCTTGTAGACCGCCTTGAGCAGCCGCTCGCGCTCGGCCGCGCTGAAGGCCTCAGCCGGTGCGCCAGCGGCCGCAGGCTCCGGTGCCTTGCCATCACGCGCGAGTTCCTTGGCACGCTCCTGCTGCAAGCGCGCATCGACCGCGGCCTGCAAGTAGGCCTCGCGCTCGGCGGGCAGATCGGAAGCGCCGGTCACCGTCATCTTGAGTGCCGGACGGTCGGACAGCGCCTTGGCCACCTTGTCGAGCGCGCTCGCACCCGAGGCGCTCAGCGCCGCCGTGCCGGGGGTGAACTCGACCACGCTCAGGTCCTGTTCGCTGCTGCCGAACAGCAACGAGAACGGCGCGGTCAGCGCCTTGGTCAGCACGTTGACGATCACCTTGACGACCAGCCCGCCGATGCTGAACTGCGGGTCTTTCAGCGAGCCGCTGATGGGCAGGTTGATGTCGATGACGCCGTTGCTGTCCTTGAGCAGCGACACCGCGAGCAGCACCGGCAGCGAGGTCGCGCTGGCACTTTCGACACGCTCACCGAAGGTCAGCTGGTTGACGATGACCTGGTTCTTCGCCTCGAGCTGGCCCTCGGGCGTGATGAGGTAGCTCAGGTCCATGCTCAGCTTGCCGCGCTCGATCGCGTAGCCGGCGTACTTGCCGGCGTAGGGCGACAGCGGCGCGAGCTCGAGGTCGGTCGCCCGCGCGTGGATGTTCAGCGCCAGCGGTTGCGCGGTCGGGTTGAACTGGCCGGAGATCTCGAGCAGCGCGGTCCTGGCCGCGCGCCCGTGCAGCTCGATGGTGGCCATCTCGCTCGAGCCCGAACGGAACGCGCTGAGGCTGCCGTTGAGCTCGCTGAGGTCGGCGCTGTAGTTCGGGCGCACGAAGTGGTCGGTGAAGTCGACGCGGCCGTTGACCAGCCGCGTGGCGCCCACGCTGATCTCGGGCGGCAGCGCGGCGGCGGTCGCTGCCGCCGGTTCGGCAGACGCGACGGGTGCGGTCGGCGCAGCGATGACCACCGGTGGCGCAGCAGCCACGGCGGGCGCTCCGGCCGCAGGCTCTTGCTGCAGGTTGAAGCGGCCCTTCTCGTCGAGCACCAGGCTCGCGAAGAAGTCGCTGAGCACCACCTCGGCGATGTCCACGCGGGTCGCCTTGGCCGGTGCCATCGCCAGCTTCACGCCGTTGAGCTTGAACGAGTGCCAGCTGAGCAGTTCGTGGTTGGCACCGGCGGGCGCATCGGCCGGCGCGCGGCTGTTCATCAGCACGTCGGCAATCAGCACGTCACCGGCCACGCCGATGTCGAGCCCGGCGGGCAGCTCGCGCACCGCGACGCTGGCCTTCACGCCGGCTTCCGCACGCACCAGATCCATCGGCATGCTGCTGCGCACATAGGGCGCGAAGGCGTGCACCGGCAGTCGGTCGAGCTTCAAAGCGCCCTGGACCATCAGCGGCTGCAAGCCGAGTTGCCCGCGCCAGTCGAGCGCACCGGCCGTGGCCGAACCGGCGGCCGACTTGATGGATTTGTCCGGGGCGTGCGCCAGCTCGCTGTTGCCCAGCAGGCGCGCGCTGAACTGCACATCGGCCGGTGACAGCGTGCGCGAGCCCGACAGCACCAGCTTTTGCACCCCGAGCTTCATGCCGCGCAGCACCAGCAGCACCGGCTGGCCGGGCGAGACCTGGGCGTCGTCCAGCCGCACCGAGCCGCCGTCGAGGGCCAGATCGCGCAGGTCCACGCGCCACGGCGCCTCGGCAATCGCGGCGGGCGCTGCGGGAGATTTGGGGACCATGGGCGAAGCAGCGACGGCCTTTGCCGGGGCCGCGCCTGCGGGCGCGATCGCCTTGGCGTCCTTCGCGCGCATCCACTGCTGCACGCTCCACTGACCGTCGCGATCGCGCGCCACCGCCACGGCAGGCTGCTCGAGCCTGACGCTGCCCAGCACCACCGAGCGGGCCGGCACATCGAGTTCGACACCGCGCAGCGCGAACTGCTTGAGCGCCACTGCCGGCAGCTTGTGACCGTCGGTGATGCGCAGCCCGTCCACGACCAGCTCGCCCTTCGCCAGCGTCAATGCGGCCGGTGTGCCAGCCGGCGCAGCGCCGCTGGCCGCAGCGGCCGCAGGCGCCGGCGCACCGGCCGCCCAGTTCAATTGGCCCGAGGTCGACAGCCGGCCACTCACCTTGGCGCTCAGCACATCGGCCACATACGGCGCGAAGGCGTCGAGCGAGAGCTCGCCGAGCTTCAGCTCGAGCGCCGCAGTGCGGTCGCTGACCCGGCCGTCGACGCCCAGCTGCGCCAGCGCTGCAGCGCCCTCGGCCTGCGAAGCCAGCGTGGCCTTGAGGCTCACCGGCAGCGTGGCGTCGGCAGCAAACGGGTAGGCCAGCGGACCGGCCTTGAAGTCGACATCGGCGAGTGCGAGCGCGGCCGCTGGTTTGACGCTGGCGTCGTTCCAGAGCACGCGCAAGCCACCCACGTGCAGCGACTCGACCGCCACCTTCCAGGGCGCGGCCACGGGTGCGGCAGGCGGCGCGGCGCCGGCGGCAGCCGATGCGCCTGACGCGGCAGCAGCCACCACGACCGGTGCCGCGGCAGCCGGCACCGCAGCGCCCTTCGGCCCCGAGCCCGCCAGCTGCGCGAAGTTCAGGCGGCCGCGCGCATCGCGGCTCACGTGCAGCGTCGGGGCGTCAAGTTCGATGGCCCCCAAGGCCAGCTGATGCTCGAGCGGGCGCACGTCGCGCAGCGCCACACCCAGGTGCTTCCACGCCACCAGCGGCGTGCCCGCCACGTCGTCGAGCGCGAGCGTGTCGAGGCCGATCTGGCCACTCAGTCCCACATGCGGCACCGCCCCGGGCGGCGTCGCGAAATTCACCTCGATCTGCGCCGCCACACTGCCGCTGCGCAGCCGCACGGGCAGCGACTCGGGCAGGTAGACCGTGTAGGGCGTCAAGTCCAGATCGCCCATGCTGAACTTGAGCAGCGCCGCGCGCGTGCTGGCAAACGGCGTGGCCTGCGCGCCGGTGTCGAAGGCCGTGCCATTGAACTGGAAGGCCAGCCGCGGCTCGACCTTCACGTCGACCTCGTCGGGCAGGTTGGTGATGAACGGCAGGCTCAGCTGCAACGCTGTCAGGTGGTGCTGCCGATCCTTGGGCCGGTCATCGAACGCCACCGACGCGTCGCTCACCTTGATGTTGTAGACGGCGAAATGCACCGGCTCCCCGGCTGGCTCTTTCGAGGGCGGTGACGCCAAACGGGCGATGACGTCGTCGATGTCGTAATGGCCGGGTCTGGTGTGCGTCAGGCGCAGTTCGGGCGCGTCGAGCTCGAAGGCTTCGACCACCGGCGCGAGCTGCCACAGCGAGCGGATGTCGGCGTTGACGTACAGCCGAGCCACCTTCAGCAGCGGCGGCACCGCGCTGTCTGCCGGAGCGGCTGCAGGGGTGGCGACGGCGGGCGCGCCGCCGATCACGATGTCGCGCACCGTGAGCTCCATCGACCACGGGCTGAAGCTCACGTCGCCGATCGTCACCGCGCGGCCGAGCAGGTCGCTCAGCCGCTGCTGCGCCTGAGACTTGAGCAGCGGCGGCACCGCCAGCCAGGCCGCCGTCCACAGAACCAGCACGCCTGCCACGCCCCACCCGATTCGCCGCAACCACTTCATGGACAAACTCCCCGCCAACCTGTTCAACCGCGACTCGAACACAATGCCCGGATGATGTTCGAACCCACCCGGAATCCACCGTGAGCGGCATTGTCAGCCTGCTCGGCATCGAATCTTGGAAGCCGGTGTTCACCGCCTTGCTGCTGCCGCCCGTGCCGCTGCTGCTGGCGATCCTGATCGGCGTGTGGTTCATGCGGCGACGGCCTCGCGGGGCGGCATCGCTGGTGGTTGTGAGCGTGATCGCCCTGTGGCTGCTCTCATGCAGCGGCTTTGCCCGTGGGCTGGAATCGCTGCTGCTCGAAGCCTCGCCGCCGATGCGTGCCGGGCGGCTCGCCGAGCTGCGCGCGCAAGTCGCTTCGTCGCCGGGCGAGACGCCGGTGGCCATCGTTGTGCTGGGTGGTGGTGCCGAGCCCTACGCGCCCGAGTACGACGGCGGCAACCTCGAGGCCGCATCGCTCGAGCGGCTGCGCTACGGCCTGTGGCTGGCGCGACGCACCGGCTGCCCGGTGGCCTTCAGCGGCGGCCTGGGCTGGGCCGGACGGCCCGGCGTGCCTGAAGCCAACCTGGCCCAGCGCATCGCCACCGAAGACTTCCGGCAGCCGCTGCGCTGGGTGGAGAACACCTCGCGCGACACCCGCGAAAACGCCGAAAACACGCTGCCGCTGCTGAGCGAGGCCGGCGTCAAACGCATCGTGCTGGTCACCCAGGGCTGGCACATGCAGCGCGCCCGAGCCCGGTTCGAAGCGGCAGCGCGGTCCAGCCGGATTCGCATCGAGCCCGCGCCGATGGGGCTGGCCGACCAGACTCAGCTGCCGGTGCTCGACTGGCTGCCCTCCAGCACCGGTTTCAAGCAGAGCCGTCTGGTGATACGCGAATGGTTGGGCTGGCGGCTGGGGGCTTGATCAGCCCGGCGCTGGGGCGCGACACGGTTCGGGTGCGCCAGTAAGCGCTCCAGCCGCGTCCGGTCAGCGCTTGAAACACCCGAGACAGCATGAGTTGCTTGCGCGCCGAGGCAGCCCACAGGGCCAGGCCGCGGTGCGATGGCCGCGCCCTGCGGCGCCCGGTGATCTCGATGGACGAATGTGCTGTCAGGTCATGGTGGACCACCGGCGGCGCCACCACGACAACGTGCAGGCCGTGCTGCCACGCGCCATCGACAGCCGTGTCGACGGCCATGCACGGCACGCTGAAGGCCTCGACCAACCGGCGTGCACCACGCGCGGTGACCACGTAGCCCTGCAGGCCACTCGGGCTCTTGGTCGGCAGCAGCAGCGAAAAACCCTCGATCAAAGGCTCCAGCGGCTTGCCGACCTGTCTCATCAGACTGGACAAGCGCACCACGTCGATGTTGCGCAACGTCGCCGGTGTCAGATGTGCAAGCAACGACGGCAACGCGGACCCGAGCAGCACATCGTCTTCGAGCACGAGTGCGCAGTCGAGCCCGCGTCTGGCGATTTCGCGCCACACGCCCAGGTGGCTCAGGTAGCAGCCAACCTCGCCGTCCGACAGCTCGCGCGCTTCGCGCAGCTCCGGCATGGCCTCGCGGTTCAGGGCGCAGCCATCGATCGCGGGGAAAAACTCGGGCGCCAACCCCACGCCCGCCAACTGCTCCAGCATGGCCTGCCGCCGACCCGGCCGGTGACGCAGGTTGATGACGAACACGGGAATCATCGGCACGGCAAGGCCTTCACGCAAAGTGCCGGCGCAACCGGTCTTGCAGGTCAGTCTGGCGCTGGCTGAACCCCAGTCGCCAGTCCTCGTTGGCACTCAGTCGTGACATGGCCTGCGCGGCGACCTGCGCGGTCAGGCGAATGTCTGGCGCCGACACCGGCTGCATCGGTTCGCCCGGGACACGCAGCAAGGCGGCGTCGAGCCCGACCATGCGAAACAGCGCCGCCTTCTTCAACTCGTTCAAGGTCGAAGACACCGCCGGCTCATCGCGCAGCACGCACACCGGCAAGCTGCCCTGAGACATGCTGTTGATCGCGAAGTGATAGGTGTCGGTGACGCAAAAGCGGGCATGCCGCATGAGCGCCAGGTTGAGCGCGAATTTGGCATGCGTGAACCGCTTGGGCCAGCGCGCGAACAGCCAGTCGACCGCGACGCCCCGCAGCCCGGTTTCGCGCTCGATCGCACCCACCAGCGTGCGGACCGTTTCGTCGTCCATCGAGCGGCCGAAGCTGTGCGCGAAATAGCGCCCCCGCCACGCGCCGCTCCCGCGCGCCGGCATCAGGCTGGCGCAGTCAAACCCGAGGCTCACCTTCGGATTGCCGTCATCCAGACGCGACAGCGCCTCGAGGGACAGCGGATCGCGCACCACCACGGCACTGGCACGCTGGAGGAATTCATGCATCGAGGCACGGACCGAGGCGTCTTCCAGCGCGCGCTCCATGCCCATGAAGCAGCCCCCGAGCGAGAAGATCCGCGTGGACTGCGGCAAGCCGGAGCCGGCCTGCAAGTAGAGCTGGCGCCAGCGCTCGAACCCCTCGGACAACCCGCTCGCACCGTGGTGTTTGACCTCGCGCTCGGCGTAATCACCGGCGCCCCACATCGGGTTGTTCAGGAAGTCGCCCCAGTACACCACCGCGTCGAAGCCGCGCAGGTCATCGACGCCGCGAACCAGCCGGTAGCGCAGCGACGCCACCTTCGTGCGGTTCTGCGTGACGCACAACTCATGCTCGATGCCAAGGCTCGTGAAGAAATGCCGCGCCGCGAGGTCGACCGAATACATGCCGCTGTTGCGCGGGTTGTAGGCGCACACAACGGCGACACGACTCATGGGCGAGGAGCAAGGGGAAAGTTTGTGAGAATCATCGGCAGTTTGCGCAAGCGCCAAATACCGACGGCGCCGAAGCCGATGCCTGCAAATGCGGGCATCGTCGGGCAATTCGGTTGCCCGCAGCCCTAACCTGCAGGGATCAGTCCGGCAATAAATTGAATTCACTGAATTAAGTTTTCATTTTATAGAACGTTCAGGCCACAAAAACACCTTCAGAAATGGACGAGCCCACATGACCGATACGGGTTCGAGCCCGTCCATCACCCCAGCAGGCAGCGCCAGACCGCTGCCCATCGTGTGCATGGCGTTCGGCCCTGTGGCGCTGGCTGACCTGTACGTCACGCGTTTGTTCGAGATGTTGCGCAGTCAGTGCCCTCGGCCGTTTCGGCTGATCTGCTACACCGATCAGCCGCGCCACGTGCCGGCCGAAGTCGAGCAGCGCGACTGCGGCGCCTGGACTGAATTCAACCGGGAGGGCACGCCGGCCTTCATGCGCAAGCTCGGTCTGTTCAACCCGGCGTATGTCGAGTTCGACGAATTTGTGTACCTGGACCTGACCCTGGTCATCCGGCAGTCGATGCAAGGGTTGCTCGACTTCGCGCTTTCAGCGCCGCAGGACCTGGTCATCGTCAAGGACTGGCACTACGGCTGCTACAACTCGAGTGTTATGCGCATCCGGCCCGAACCGCTGCGCTTCATCTACGACGCCTTTGTGGCCGGCGAGAGGCCCCCGCAGGTCCTGCCCGGCGATCAGGACTTCATCCACTCAACGATCAGGAGCCGAAATGCACAGCATCAGGTGGCGCTGTTTCCCGAGGGTTGCGTGGCGAGCTTCAAGGCCTTGGTGCGTATCGGTCGACGCGACCCGAAACTGGCGCGTCGGCTCACCGAACAAGCCACGGTGGTCAAGTTCCACGGGCGACCCCGAATGCACCAGGCCTTTGATCCGATCTATCACTTCTTCAGGATTCGCCTGCGCGATTGGGTCCATGGGCGCCTGCGATCACCGGTTGCGGTGTCAGAACTCAAGTCGCATTGGGGCGATGGCCCTGCGCATGAACGGTAGTCGCCCGCATGGATGTCGTCCTGCGAGGATCCATGGGCCTCGATCCCCAACCCGTGAGGGTTCTTGAACTTCGGCCCCAGCCCGCCGGCACGGTGGGCGAATGGCGCAATGCCGGTTTCTTCAGCTACACGCTGTCCTGGGACGCCACCAATGAGGTTTTCTGGCTGAGCCCGACGGCCAACAGCCAGATCCAGGGTTATATCAAGATCACCGCCGACCAGCTCGCCCAGAGCATCTATTCCAGCCTCGGCACGGTGGAAATCTACACCAGCCCGACCGATGCGGAGCCCTACGCCGTCTATTCGACATCCACCGATCCCACATCGGAGATGAATGTCGGGGCGAACAACCAGTGGGGCAAGATCCTCCAGCAGTTCACCAACGGCTTCACCGCCGGCTATTACGGGGCGACTGGTGCGTCCCTGAATGATCAGGTCACGGCGGGGATCGACCTCAACAAGAACTACAACTGGGATCCGACCTACGCCTTCGCCAACAATCTCACCGGCACGGCGCCGCTTTTTTACGACCATTATTCCAAGGTGTTCTTCGACAACACCAATTCGTACGGCTCGACCTATTCAGACGCGCTGATGGCCGCCTTCAACCAGGGTGGGCCGCTGCTGCCCACCTATCAGAACGGCGCCAACATCTCGACGCTGACGGTCAATCTCTATGCCGACACCGATACCCCGGCCGGCTATGTGACGCCGGAAATCAACAATTACATCGCTCCCACCAACGGCACGACCTACGAGATCGCCACCTATCAGGACAACATGTCCAGCATCACGCTGGATTTCGGCTCCGGTCAGGCGATGATCCTCGACGATGACGTGCCGAT
>NCFZ01000208.1 GCA_002281415.1 Burkholderiales bacterium 28-67-8
AAAGGCGATGCTCTCGAGCGCCGCGCGGGCGATGTGCGCCACGCTGCTGCCGCGTGACAGGCCGACGATGGCGCCGCGCGCATCGGGCTGCCAGTAAGGTGCACCCAGACCAGTGAAGGCCGGCACGAACGTCACGCCGCCGCTGTCGCTCACGCTGTCGGCCAGCGATTGAACGTCGCTGCTGCGCTCGATGGCACGCAGTCCGTCGCGCAGCCACTGCACCACCGCGCCACCGATGAACACGCTGCCCTCCAGCGCAAATTCGGGCGTGGCAGACACCTGTGCCGCGCTGGTGGTGATCAGGCCGTTGGCGCTTTGCTGAAACTGCCCTCCGGTGTGCATCAGCATGAAGCAGCCGGTGCCGTAGGTGTTCTTGGCCAGTCCCGGCGTGAAGCAGCCCTGGCCGAACAGCGCGGCCTGCTGGTCGCCTGCGATGCCGCCGATGGCGATCGGCGCGCCAAACAGCTCGCGCGCCGTGTGGCCGTAGACGTGGCTGGACGGGTGCACCACGGGCAGCAACTCCGGAGGAATGTCGAGCGCGGCGAGCAGCCCGGGATCCCACCGGTTGGTGTGCACATCGAGCATCAGCGTGCGCGAGGCGTTGCTCACGTCGGTGGCGTGCACCGCGCCGCCGGTTAGCTGCCACAGCAACCAGCAGTCGACCGTGCCGAAGGCCAGCTCGCCACGTGCGGCAGCGGCGCGCGCACCGGCCACGTGGTCGAGGATCCACTTCAGTTTGGTGCCCGAGAAGTACGGGTCCAGCCGCAGCCCGGTGCGCTGGCGAAAGACGGCTTCGAGCCCGGCGTCGCGCAAGGCGTCGCACGCGGGCGTGGTGCGCCGGTCCTGCCAGACGATGGCGTTGTGCAGCGGCACGCCGGTGCGCCGGTTCCACACCACGGTGGTCTCGCGCTGGTTGGTGATGCCGATCGAGGCGATGTCGCTCGCCGCCAGGCCGGCGGTGGCCAGCGCCTCGCGCGCGGTGGCCAGCTGGGTGGCCCACAGCTCGAGCGGATCGTGCTCGACCCAGCCGGGCTGCGGGTAGATCTGGGCGAATTCGCGCTGCGCCATCGCCACCACGCGGCCTTGGGCATCGAACACGATGCTGCGCGAGCTGGAGGTGCCCTGATCGAGCGCGAGGAGGTGGGTGGCTGGCGTCATCTCGGGTGCCTCAGGCGGTGGCCGCACAGGCCTCGCGCGGCAGGTGCGGCGCGCGGGGCATCATCGGCGCATTGTTGTCCCGGTGGTCGCCCCCGTTGCGGCGCCACGCTGCTGCCGAAATCCCCTTCGAGATTGCCTGCCGTGACCGACCACTTCGAGCCCCCTGCCGCCGACCCCGAGCTGCCCACCGAGTGCGATGTGCTGGTGGTGGGCGGCGGCATCAACGGCGCGGGCATCGCGCGCGATCTGGCCGGGCGCGGCGTGCGCGTGGTGCTGTGCGAGCAGGACGACCTGGCGTCGCACACCTCGTCGGCGTCGACCAAGCTGATCCACGGCGGCCTGCGCTACCTCGAGCACGGCGAGTTCGCGCTGGTGCGCAAGGCGCTGGCCGAGCGCGAACGGCTGCTGCGCAGCGCGCCGCACATCCTGTGGCCGCTGCGTTTCGTGATGCCGCACGACCCCGCCAGTGGGGCGGCGCGCCCGGCATGGCTGATCCGCGTCGGGCTGTTCCTGTACGACCACCTGGCGCGGCGCGAATGGCTGGCCGCCTCGAGCGGCATCGACTTGCGCCAGCACCCGGCTGGCGCGCCGCTCAAGCCGGTGTTTCGCCAGGGCTTCGAATACGCCGATGGCTGGGCCGATGACGCGCGGCTGGTGGTGCTCGTGGCGATGGATGCGGCCGAGCGCGGTGCCACCGTGCTGACGCGCTGGCGCTGCGTGGATGCGCAGCGCGGCGCCGACCGCTGGCAGGTGCGACTGCAAAGCGCGGCGGGCAGGGCGCATCACCTGAGCGCACGCGCTCTGGTCAACGCCACCGGCCCGTGGGCGGCGCAGTTTCTGGGTGAGCACGCGCATGCGCCCAAGGTGCGCGCGCTGCGTCGCGTCAAGGGCAGCCACATCGTGGTGCCCATGCTGTTTGACCACGACTGCGCCTACCTGCTGCAAATGCCGGACAAGCGCGTGGTGTTTGCCATTCCCTACGAGCGCGACTTCACGCTGATCGGCACCACCGAGGTCGAGCACCAAGGCGCGCTCGGCGCGCTGCACATCGAGGCCGACGAGATCGCCTACCTGTGCGAGCAGGTCAGCCGCTACTTTCAAAAGCCGGTGGTGCCGGCCGACGTGGTCTGGAGCTACGCCGGCGTGCGCCCGCTGCTCGACGACGGTTCGGGCGATGCGGCCTCGGTCACGCGCGACTACGCGCTCGAGCTCGATGTGGCCGGCGCGCCGGTGCTGTCGGTGTGGGGCGGCAAGCTCACCACGTTTCGCAAGCTGGCCGAAGAGGCGGCCGATCGGCTGGCCGCGCCGCTGCACATCGAGCGTGGCGCGTGGACGGCGCACGCCGTGCTGCCGGGTGGCGACTTCAGCGATTTCATCGACGCGCCGGTGCAGCCCGATGCCGACTTCGCGCGCTTTGCCGCCGAGCTGGCGCGGCGCCATCCCGAGTGGCCTGCCACTTTGGTGCAGCGCTGGGCGCGCGCCTATGGCTCACGCGCCGAGCGTGTGCTCGGGGCCGACGGCCTGGGCGCCGAGGTGGCGCCGGGGTTGTTCGAAGCCGAGCTGCGCTACCTGCACCGCTGCGAGTGGGCGCGCTCGGCCGACGACGTGCTGTGGCGGCGCAGCAAGCTCGGCCTGCACTTCACGCCCACCGAGCGCTCCGTGGTGGCGCGCTGGTGTGACGCTCAGTGGGGCGCGGTGGACGTGTTCGAAGCGGCGCCGGGCAGCGCCTGAGCATCGCCCAGCGTCATCTCGCCGCCCAGCGCGTCGATCAGGTCGGGGATCAGCTTGACCAGTTCGCCCGTGGCGATCGCGGCATCGGCGTCGAAGCTGTCATCGCGGCTGTCGGCGCGGTGGTTCTCGAACACCACGTCGAGGAAGTCGATCTTCTTGATCTGGCCGGTTTCCGACAGCACGAACGACACGCGGGCCTGCCAGGTGAGCGCCAGCCGCGTGGGCTGCTTGCCGCTGGCGATGTGCTGGCGCACCTCGTCGATGTCGAGCGGGTGGCGGGCGTAGCGCACCACTGATTTCATCTCGTCGGCCGACTTCAGCTCGCATTCGCGATCGACCGTGAACGCCGCCGGCGGCTCGCCGCTGAGCAGCCACTGCGACATCGCCACCGCGGCCGATTCGGTCGTTTGCAGCATCGTGAGCGTGAGGCCGGGCAGCGACTTGATCAGCTGCGTGACCACCTCGCCGGCGCGCGTGGTGCTGCTGGCGTCGACCATCAGCAGCCGGGTGAAGGCCATGGGCAGCAGCTCGAGCGTGGCCTGCTCCTTGAGCTCTTTCGTTTCCTTCTTGCCGGGCTTGCGTCCGCTGCTGTGCTCGACTTGCTGCACCAGCTCGTCGGTGCGCCGCTTGACCACCGCCGAGGGCAGCGCCTTGCGCTCGATCATCAGCGCCATCAGCCACTGGCCGCCCACCGATTCGACGAGCGGCGCGTGCTCGGTGCCGCGCGGCGCGACCCAGCCGGCCGACTGCACCTGCGTGGCGCCGCACTCGGCAAAACGCGAGGCCGCGAGGCCGTCTTCGATCTGCTCCAGCGTGGTCGACCACTCGGGCCCCACGCGATACACCGTCAGGTTCTTGAACAAGCGAGGCTACTTTCGAGGTGATTGGGGGTGGCGGTGCAGCTTGCGCGGGCTGTCCGGGAGGCGGGATTGTCCATGCCCGCAAGGCGACTGGGATGTCCTAGAGTCGATCCGGTTTCGCGCGACCGGGCCGCGCCTCGACGATGACCATAAAACGCCCGCAAAACATCAGGAGACTTTCATGCACGAACAGTTCAAGCAGGCCGCCGACACGGTGCTCGCCAACACCGTGGGCTCGGCCGGCGGCGCGCCGGGCGTGGTCGCGATGGTGACCGACCGCCAGCGCAACATCTACGAGGGTGCGGCCGGCAAGCGCGCACTCGGGGGCGAGGCGCCCATGACCACCGATTCGGTGATGGCGATCTTCTCGACCACCAAGGCGCTGACCGGCGTGACGCTGATGCAGCTCGTCGAAGAAGGCCGCGTGCGCCTGAGCGACCCGGTCAAGACCTACGTGCCCGAGATCGCCGAGATCCAGGTGCTCGAGGGCTTCGATGCCGACGGCCAGCCACGGCTGCGCGCGCCCAAGCGCGACATCACCCTCGACGACCTGATGCTGCACACGGCGGGCTTCAGCTACGAGTTCTTCAGCCCCGACGACCTGAAGTTCCGCAACGCCACCGGCGTGCCGTCGGTGGTGTCGAGCACCTTCGCGTCGGTGCGCACGGTGCTGCTGTTCGATCCGGGCGAGCGCTGGGGCTATGGCGTGAACATCGACTGGGTCGGCAAGGTGGTCGAAGCGGTGCGCGGCAAGCGTCTCGGCGAGGTCATGCAAGAGCGGCTGCTCGCGCCGCTGGGCATGGGCGACACCGGCTTCGTGATGACGCCGTCGATGCAGTCGCGCCGCGTGACGATCCACGACCGCGCCGCCGACGGCCGGCTCACGCCGCTGCCGGACCTGGTGCTGCCGCAGCCGCCCGAGATGGACATGGGCGGCCACGGGCTGTACTCGACGGTGGCCGACTACATGAAGTTCATCCGCATGGTGCTCAACGACGGCGCCGGCGAGCACGGCCGGGTGCTCCAACCCGAGACGGTGGTGCAGATGTGCCGCAACGGGCTGGGCGCGCTGCAGTCTGGCGGCTGGGCTACGTCGATCCCTTCGCTGTCGAACGCCGGTGAGTTCTTCCCCGGGCTGCCCAAGTCGTGGGCGTACACCTTCCAGGTCAACGAGCAGGACACGCCTTCGGGCCGCCCGGCAGGCTCGTTGATGTGGGCGGGGCTGGCCAACCTGTTTTACTGGATCGACCGCCAAAACGGCATTGGCGGCTACTGGGGCTCGCAGATCCTGCCGTTCCACGATGTGTCGTCGTACCCCGGCTTCGTGGATTTCGAGACCGCCGCCTACCGGCATCTGGTGCGCTGAGACAGTCGCGGCGCTGGCCGCGCGGCGATCTCAGCCGAGCAGCCAGCGCATCAGCGGCGGCACCAGCCACGGCAGCAGCACCGACGCCAGCACCACTTGCATGAGCAGCGCCAGCACCGCGTAGGCGCCGCAGT
>NCFZ01000209.1 GCA_002281415.1 Burkholderiales bacterium 28-67-8
GGCTGTCGAGCCTGCACCTGCAGGCGCGTTTTCTCGCGGCCAACCTGCCCGGTGCGGCCGAAGATGCCGCCGCGCTGGCCGCCTTGCGGCATGGAACGATTGGCGCCCCGAATGAAACTCCCACGGCCCATCCCGCAGCCTTCGGAGGGGTGTGACGTTACCAGAGGTCCTTCGAGGTCGGCCGAGGCGACGCACCGAGTGCCAAGGATCTGCCCTTGGTCGGGTAACACCGCGGTTTCGATGGGCGAGGCGGCTGGTTCAATAAGTGCTTGGATACCCCCATGAATCCATCCCGGAGGAATCGTCGTGATTGACCTCAAGGCGCTGCTGCAGCCGCGATCCGTTGCCGTCATCGGCGCATCGGCCCGGCCGGGTGTGCTCGGGCACAGGGTGATCGAAAACCTGCACCGCGCCGGCTTCACCGGGGCGGTGCTTCCGGTGCACCCGCGGCACCCCACCGTGCTTCGGATTCACTGCCACCGGTCCGTCGAGGCGCTGCCCTTCACGCCAGACCTGGCCATCGTGTGCACGCCGGCCGAGCACGTCGTCGAGCAGATGCAACTGCTCGGCGCCAAGGGCGTGCTCGCGGCCATCGTCATGGCGCACGACCCCGACGGTGAAGCCGCTGGAACGCCATTCAAGCTCGCCATCGAGCAGGTGGCAAAGCGCCATGGCATGCGCTGGCTCGGTCCGCGCTCGGCGGGCATGCAGCTGCCGCGCACCGGCTTGAACGCCAGCTGGATGGAGTCGATGCCGCCGGCGGGCAAGCTGGCGCTGGTGTCTCAGTCGTCGTCGCTGGCCGCCAGCGTGCTCGGGCTGGCTGCCGCCCGGCAGATCGGCTTTTCGACGGTGGTGACGCTGGGCGATGGCGGCAACGTCGATGAATCAGACGCGCTCGATTACCTCGCGACGGACGGCCGCACCCAGGGCGTGCTGCTGTGCCTGAACAAGATCAGCGACGGTGCGCGGTTCATGGCTTCGGCGCGGGCGCTGGCGCGGCTCAAACCGGTGGTGGTGCTGTGGGCGGACACACCTTGCGAGCCGGTGCCAGACGACGGCGCTCCGATGGTCGACCACGCGCGGGTCTGCAGGGCAGCCTTTGATCGGGCCGGCCTCTTGCGCGTGGACGACATCGGAACGTGGTTCGATGCGGTGGAGATGCTGGGCTACGGCCAGCGCCATGTCGGCGACCGGCTGGCCATCGTGAGCAATGGCATGGGCCCGGCGTTGCTGGTGCGCTCCATGCTTGAAAAGCGGCACCCGCCCGTTGTTTTCGGTGAGCACGTCAAGGCAGAGCTGGCGCCGCTGCTGCCCAAGGGCATTGCCCCCGCCAACCCGCTCAATCTGGGTGTCGATGCCGGCGTGGCGCGTTACGAAGCCGCCATGAATGCCGTGGTGAAAAACGACGCTGCCGACGCCTTGCTGGTCATCGTCACCCCATGCCGCCCGGCGGGCAGCGATGACATTGCCACGGCGATCGCCAAGGTCGCCAGAAGCAGCGGCCGCACCGTGATGGCCTGCTGGCTGGGCGGCGCCAGTGACAAGGTTCACGCGACGCTGGCTGCGGCCGAGGTGTCGCTGTTCGACACCCCGGACTTGGCCGCGAACGCGTATTTGCACATGGTGCGCTTCGGGCGCGGTCAGGACGCGCTCAAGCAAATCCCGGATCAATGCAGCTTCAAGTCGTCGTTGCTCGGTCGCGATCTGGGGCTGAGCGATGAGGCTGAAAGCGTCGAGTACCTGCGTGCCTATGGCGAGATTTCCGGGGCGGTCATGCTCGATCAACCGGAGCTCGCAGGGGCTCAGGCCCAGGCTGTGCTGGCTGCGGTGGGTTTGCAGGGCGTTGCACCGGGCAATCAGCCGGCGACGGATGCACCCATCCATCAGCTCATCCCGTTGAAGATCAAGGTCGCAGACGACCCTGCATTCGGCCGCGCGATCGAGGCGTCTGTCGGAAGCCAGATGTGGACGCTGCTCCCAGCGCTGAACACCGAGCTCACGATGGAGGCGGCGCGAGCGCTGAGCTCAGAGCTCGCTCTCGTCGCGCCGTGCGCGGTGACGGCCGGCGCCGTGGCCAAGGCGCTGATGCAAGTGGCCGACTTGCTGGTGGGCCTTCCGGAGATCGTGGGCATCGACATCCCGGGATTTGCCTGGAACGGCAACGAGTTGCATCCGTCAGCCCCGCGCCTGTGGGTCCAGGCCCATCTGCGCGGCCAGCGTCATCTGGCGCTGCAGCCCTACCCGCGCGAAACCGAGGAAAAGATCGTCTTGCGCGACGGCCGCGTGGCGCTCATCCGCCCGCTGCGTCCCAGCGAAGACATTCCGCTGCTCGCCGAGCTGCTGGCCAACGTGGCGGGTGAGGACTTGTTCCTGCGGTTCTCGAAGGTGATCCAGGGGATTCCCCCTGAACTGCTCGCCAAGATGGCGCGCGTAGACTACGACCGCGAAATGGGCTTTGTGGCGTTGACCGAAAACGCGCAAGGCCAGCCGGTCTTGCTGGGCGTGGTCGATGCCTTCGTCATGCCCGATCACAGCGAAGCCGAGTTTTCGATCCTGCTGCGCTCCGATCTCAAGCGCAGCGGCCTCGGGTCGGCCTTGATGAAGAAGATCATTTCCTATTGCGCCGCACGCGACATCCGGTCGCTGGTCGGCTTGATCCTGAAGAACAACCACGGCATGCGCGGCCTGGCGAGCCATCTCGGGTTTTCAAGCACGAGCGACCCCGACGACGACATGGTCACGGTCACGCTTCCACTGACCAAGGCCGACAACTGACGGGCTGCCTCGCCAGGCCCGCGGTCGGCACCATGGCGCGATCAGGTGGGCGGCTCGGACTCCGTAATCGGCGCGAACCTCGGCTGGAGCCGGCCTTCGGACTCGATGTGCTCGAAGAACATGGCGTGCGGCCGCACCCACAGGCCCGAGTCGTTGTACAGCGGCCGATAGACCACCAGCGGCTCCAGCGTTTCGCTGTGGCGAGCGACGCCCACCACCTCGTACTCTCCGCCTCGGTAGTGGCGGTAGCGGCCCAGTGGTGTGTGGGGAAGTGCGGGCAAATCACTCATGGCTGTGGTGCGCGAATCAGCAAAGTGCTGGTGTTGGGTGAACCGGTGGCCGGTGGCAAACCGCCAGGCAGGTGATGTCATCGGACTGCGCGATGCCGCCGGTGAATTCATCGACGGCCGCCAGCAGCAAAGCTATGCATTCGGCGGCACCACGGCCTGCGTGCGCATCGAACACCGCTTTCACGCGCGCCGCACCGAACTCCTCCAGCTCCGCGTTCATCGCCTCAGTGATGCCGTCGGTGATGAACAGCACCGTGTCGCCGGGTTGCAAGTCGACCCGGGCCGACGCATAGGTTTGCCGGCCACGCGCCCCGAGCGCTCGCCCTC
>NCFZ01000025.1 GCA_002281415.1 Burkholderiales bacterium 28-67-8
CGGATGTGCATCTTGTAGGCCTTGCTCTCGAGGTACTCGAAGAAGCGCTTGACGCCGTACCACTGCTTGTTCCAGTTGCCGCGCCAGTCGGGCGAGCCGTGGATGACGAAGTCGCGCTGCTCGGCGCTCAGCTGCGACCACGGCGTGTCGCGTGGGATGCCGGCATCCCCGGTGTACTTGAGCAGATCGTCTTGCGTGTCCTTCCACGCCGGCGTCTGCAAGGTCTTGATGGCGCCCGAGCGCAGCGTCTTGCGGTGGTCGGGGATGACCAGGTCGTAGTCGACGCCGATCGCGCGGCCGAATCCGCGGCAGGTCTCGCACGCGCCCATCGCCGAGTTGAAGCTGAACAGCGAGGGCTGCGGATCGGTGTAGCGCGCATCGCTGTCGGGGCAGTGCAGCCCGGTCGAAAAGCGCCAGATCGCCGCCGTGCCTTCATCGCCCAGCACGTGCACGTCGACGCGGCCGCCGCCACGCTTGAGTGCGGTCTCGATGGCCTCGATGGCACGCACCTTCTCGATGCCCTGGATGCGAAAGCGGTCGGCCACCACATCGAGCACCTTGCGTGGCCCGCTGGGGCTGGCCACCTCGCGCTCGGCCTGCACCCGCGTGAAGCCGCT
Source organism: Burkholderiales bacterium 28-67-8 (assembly GCA_002281415.1). Taxonomy (GTDB): domain Bacteria; phylum Pseudomonadota; class Gammaproteobacteria; order Burkholderiales; family Burkholderiaceae_C; genus PBB1. The sequence continues at coordinate 618 of NCFZ01000025.1, forward strand.
GGCCGACAACCACTGCGCGACCTCGTCGGCGGTGCTCACCGCGGGCAGCTCGACCGGGAACGTCAGCACCAGCCGCGGATCGGCCTCGCGGCTGCGCTCAAGCAGTTCGGCGTAGATGGTCTCGGGCGTGTCGTGGCGCACGCGCTGCGCGGTCTGCGCATCGAACAGGTCGGCGGCGCGGGCGAACAGCAGCTTGAGGTGGTCATTCAGCTCGGTCATCGTGCCGACCGTGCTGCGGCTGGTGCGCACCGGGTTGGTCTGGTCGATGGCAATGGCCGGCGGCACGCCGTCGACCCGATCGACCGCCGGTCGGTCCATGCGGTCGAGGAACTGCCGCGCATAGGCGCTGAAGGTCTCGACGTAACGCCGCTGGCCTTCGGCGTACAGCGTGTCGAACACCAGGCTCGACTTGCCCGAGCCGCTGGGGCCCGTCACCACCGTCATCTCGCCGGTGCGGATGTCGAGGTCGAGGTTCTTGAGGTTGTGCTGCCGCGCACCGCGGATGCGGATCAGGCCTTGGGACATCGGTGGCTCTGGGAGAGTGTGCGGCGAGGCGGAGCGGGTCATTCTAGGGACGAAGGGGCAGCCGGGCCCCGCTCGGATGGCAGAGTGCCGGCAGGGAGATGGCGGCGTGTCCGGTGACGGGTTTCGGCTTCAGCCGAACTCGAACGACGTGACGCCAAAGATCGTGTCCACCGGCAGCTGCGGCTGGGGCCCGTGGAAAAGACGGGCGCAACCGAACGCCTCGACGAGCCCGAGCCGCTGCGCCAGGTCGACCGCCGCAGCATTGGCCTGCGGCACGTCGAGTTGCACCCGCTGGCCTTCGACCATGGCCATCAGGCTGCGCACCAGGGTCTCGGCCAGATCGGGCCGATCGGCAAACACCGGGCCGATCTTGTGCCCCACGCGGCAGGGCCGAACCACGCCATAGCCCACGAGCGCACCGCCTTCGCGCAGCGCCGCGAGGCCAGCCCCGGGCTGGCTGACCCAGCGCTCGAGAAAGCGCGTGCGAGGCGTCGGCACATGGCGCCGGTCGTAGCGGTCGAGTTCGTCGAAGTCGATCTGCGCGAGCGTCAGCACAGCCGGATCGCGGGCGCCTTGCGCCAGCCCCTCGAATCGCAGGTCGCGCCACGCCAGCTTGAAACCGCCCCGCTCGTAGAACGGCACCATCTCAAACACGCCGTCCATGCCGATGGCCGAGTCAGGGCTCAGGCGCTGACGCAAGCGATCGAGCCGGTGATGCCACAGCACGGTGCCCAGGCCGGCGCCTCGGTACTCGGGGCGCACGATGAACAGGCCCATGTATCCGAAGCCACCCGCGTAGGAAAAGATGGTGCCGCCGCCCTCCATTTCGTCGCCTCGTCGCAAGGCGATGAAAGCGTCAGGGTCGACGTCCCACGCGATGCCGATATCGGCCAGCCCCGGGTTCCAGCCCTCAGCAGCTGCCAGGTCGTCGAGCACGGGCACCTCTGCGGCGCACATGGGTCCGATCGAGTAGCCATCGGGAAGCATGGGGGTGTTTTTCATCGGGGGCTGGGTGGCGACTTGCCGCGGATTCTAGGAACCCGAGGGACTGACGACACGCGGCCACAGAACCGCCGATCCATCAGCCAAAATCGCGCCTTGCCCGCAGCGGCTCAGGCCCTGCCCGAAGGATTTCCCGATGCCCGGCTCCGTTGAAGTTTCCCTCTCCCAGCGCGTCACCCGCGTGACGCTGCGCAACGCCGGCAAGCTCAACGCGATCGACATCGCGATGTGGCATGAGCTGCGCCAGGTCTTCACCGAGCTGCAGGCCATGCCCGCTGCGCAGGCGCCCGCCGTGGTGGTGATCTGCGGCGCGGACGGGCACTTCGCAGCCGGTGGCGACATCGTCGAATTCGCCGGTTTCCGCTTTGACCCCGCACAGTTGCAGCACTTCCACGAAGACATCGTGGCGCCCGCACTGCGCTCGATGCTGGAGTGCGATGTGCCGCTGTACGCGCAGATCGACGGCACCTGCATGGGCGGCGGACTGGAGATCGCGGCGTGCTGCGACGTGCGCATCTGCGGCGAGGGCAGCCGCTTCGGCGCGCCGATCGCCAAGCTGGGCTTTCCGATGGCGCACTCCGAGGTGGCGCTGCTGCGGCGCGTGTTCGGTGAAGCGGCGCTGCGCGAGATGCTGCTCGAAGCGCGGCTGTACAACGCCGCGGCAGCCTGGCGCTGCGGCCTGGTCCACGACGTGGTGGCCGACGACGCCGTGGCCGCGCAGGTGTGGGCGCGCTGCGAGCGCATCGCCGACACCCTCTCGCCGCAGGCCGCACGACTGAACAAACGCACCTTGCGCCAGCTGGCCGCGGGCGATCTGACACCTGCCGAACGCCAGACTCACTTCGCCTACGCCGACAGCCCCGAACATCGCGAAGGCGTGACGGCCTTCATCGACAAGCGCGCGCCGCGCTTTCGCTCACCGTCCCTGTGACCTGACCATGAACGAGAACCTCTACCTCGCCCTGCGCGCCGCGTACCCCGAAGACCTGAGCCAGACGGCCATCGAAACGGCGGACGGCGCGCTGCTGAGCTACACATGGCAAGACCTCGACCGCGGTACCGCGATGATCGCCAACCTGCTGGGCTCGCTCGAACTGCCCGAGGGCTCGCGCGTGCTGGTGCAGACCGAAAAGTCGGTCGAAGCGCTGATGCTCTATCTGGCCGTGCTGCGCGCCGGGCTGGTCTACGTGCCGCTCAACAACGCCTACCAGGCCAGCGAGCTCGAGTACTTCATCGGTGACGCCGAGCCGGGCGTGGTGGTGTGTGCCTCGAAGCACTTCGGCTGGGTGTCGAAGATCGCTTTCCGCGCCGGCACGCACCACGTGTTCACGCTCGACGACGACCGCACCGGCAGCCTGCTGCAGCGCGCGGCGCACCACAGCGACCAGCAGCAACCCGCGGTGCGCGCCGCCGGCGACCTGGCCACCATCATCTACACCAGCGGCACCACCGGGCGCAGCAAGGGGGCGATGCTCAGCCACGGCAACCTGCTCAACAACGCGCGAGTGCTGCAAATGCTGTGGGGCTGGCGCTCGCCGTCCGAAGGCGGCGACGTGCTGATCCACGCGCTGCCGCTGTTCCACGTGCACGGCCTGTTCGTGGCGGTGCACGGCGCGCTGCTCAACGGCAGCAAGATGATCTGGTTCTCGAAGTTCGACCCGCGTGCCGTCATCGCGCGGCTGTCCGAGGCCACGGTCTTCATGGGCGTGCCCACGCTGTACGTGCGGCTGCTCACCGAGCCCTCCTTCAATGCCGAGGCGTGCCGCACGATGCGCCTGTTCATCAGCGGCTCGGCGCCCCTGCTGGCCGAGACCTTCCGCCAGTTCAGCGAGCGCACCGGCCACACCATCCTCGAGCGCTACGGCATGAGCGAAACCGTGATGCTCACCTCCAATCCGTACGCCGAATCAACCACTGCGGCGCCGCTCAAGCGCATCGCCGGCACGGTGGGTTTTGCCTTGCCCGGCGTCAGTGTGCGCATCAGCGCCGCTGACGGAACCGCCTGCAAGGTGGGCGAGATCGGGGCGATCGAGGTGCGCGGCCCGAGCATCTTCCAGGGCTACTGGCGCATGCCTGAGAAGACCGCCGAGGAGTTCACCGCCGATGGCTGGTTCAAGACCGGCGATGTCGGCCAGCTCGACGCGTTCGGCCGGCTCACGCTGGTCGGGCGCAGCAAGGACCTGATCATCACCGGCGGCTACAACGTCTACCCGGCCGAAGTCGAGGGCTACCTCAACGACCTGCCCGGCGTCGACGAAAGCGCGGTGATCGGCGTGCCGCACCCCGACTTTGGCGAGGCGGTGGTGGCCGTGCTGGTGGCCCGGGCGGGTGCCAGCGTCGACGGCCCCGCCTGCGTCGCCGCGCTCAAGCAGCGCATTGCCGGCTTCAAGGTGCCCAAGCAGGTGGTCGTGGTCGACGAGCTGCCGCGCAACGCCATGGGCAAGGTGCAAAAGGCGCTGCTGCGCGAGCAGCACCGCGCGCTGTTCCAGGCCTGAGCGCTCGACACGAGCGCCCATGAAAAAAGCCGGCAGGTCTTGCGACCGCCGGCTGGGTGCCGATCCCTCGCCAGAGGGCGAAGGCTCAAGCTGGGTTCAGGGGGTTGATGCAGCGGCAGCAGGTGCCGACGCAGCTGCGGCCGGCTCTTCGTGCGAGTCCAATCCGTGCTTCTCGCCGCTCATGTCGACATCGCCACCGTTCATCAGAACGAAGATGGCGACGGCCGCAAACAAGACGAACCCGATGGCCAGTTTCCACATGATTTGCAATCCTCTGTGAGACGGGCCGACCCTTGACGGGTCAGCCCCGGTTGATCAGTCGTCGGCGTAGATGTCGGTGTCCTTGGTTTCCTTGACGAACAGCATGCCAATCACGAAGGTCGCGCTGGCAATGATGATCGGGTACCAAAGCCCGTTGTAGATGTTGCCGGACTGCGCGACCATGCCGAAGGCGATGGTGGGCAACAGACCACCGAACCAGCCATTGCCGATGTGGTACGGCAGGCTCATCGAGGTGTAGCGAATGCGCGTCGGGAACAGTTCCACGAGCATCGCTGCGATCGGGCCGTAGACCATGGTCACGTAGATCACCAGCAGCGTCAGGATGCCCACCACCAGCGGCTTGTTGATCTTGGCTGGATCAGCCTTCGGCGGGTAGCCGGCAGCCTTGGTGGCTTCGCCAACGGCCTTCTTGAAGGCAGCAATGCTGGCCTTGCTCTCGGCATCGAACGAGTTGCCGTCAGGCGTCAGCGTCGCGTTGAGTGAGGTGACTTCGACACCGCCCAGCTTGACGCTGGCCACGGTACCCGCCGGAGCTTCCACGATCGTGTAGTTCACCGCGGCTTGAGCCAGGGTGCGCTTGGCGATGTCGCAAGAAGTGCGGAAGTTGACTTCACGAGCGATCGGGCTGCCCTGGAACGAGCACTGTGCCGGATCAACCACCACCGTGACCGGAACGTCCTTCTGCGCCTTCGCCAGGTCGGGGTTGGCCGCCGAGGTGAGTGCATTGAACAGCGGGAAATAGGTCAGCGCAGCGATCAGGCAGCCGGCCATGATGATCGGCTTGCGGCCGATCTTGTCGGACAGCGTGCCGAACACCAGGAAGAACGGCGTGCCGATCAGCAGCGAGATCGCCACCAGGATGTTGGCCGTGGCACCGTCGACCTTGAGGGCCTGCGTCAGGAAGAACAGTGCATAGAACTGACCCGTGTACCAGACCACGGCCTGACCGGCGGTGAGGCCGACCAGCGCCAGGATCACGATCTTCAGGTTCTTCCACTGGCCGAACGATTCGGTCAGCGGAGCCTTGGAGGTCTTGCCCTCTTCCTTCATCTTCTTGAAGGCAGGCGACTCGTTCATGCTCAGGCGAATCCACACGCTGACCGCCAGCAAGGCGATCGACAGGATGAACGGAACGCGCCAGCCCCACTCGGCGAAGGCTTCCTCGCCCACGATGGTGCGGGTGCCCAGGATCACCATCAGGCTCAGGAACAGGCCGAGCGTGGCAGTGGTCTGAATCCATGAGGTGTAGGCGCCACGCTTGCCGGCCGGCGCGTGCTCGGCCACGTAGGTGGCAGCACCACCGTACTCACCGCCGAGCGCCAGACCCTGCAGCATGCGCAGGGCGATCAGGATGACCGGAGCGGCCCAGCCGATGGTCGCGAAGTTGGGCAGCACGCCGACAACGAACGTCGACATGCCCATGATCAAGATGGTGACCAGGAAGGTGTACTTGCGGCCGATCATGTCGCCCAGGCGACCGAACACCAGCGCGCCGAACGGGCGCACGATGAAGCCCGCCGCGAAGGCCAGCAGCGCGAAGATGAAGGCAGCGCCGGCATCCAGACCCGAGAAGAACTGCTTGGCGATGATCGCCGCCAGCGAGCCGTAGAGGTAGAAGTCGTACCACTCGAAAACCGTCCCCAGACTCGAGGCGAAGATGACTTTCTTCTCCTCGCGCGTCATCGGTGCCGAGTGAACCGCACCTTTCGCGTTGACCGATCCTGCTGTTGCCATGATGTTGTGTCTCCTGTTGGTTCGCAGCGTCTCCGTGCGAGGCCGCTTGGGCAGGATGATCACGAGTGGCTCTGACCGAGTGCTGACGCCACGCTGAAGCGAGACTGACAACCTCGGTAGAAACCCAAGGCTTTGATTTCTTGATGTGAAATCTTCGGGGAAACACCGGCTACCGCCGCCGGCCCCTTCACCACCCATGGCGGCTCAGGCGTCAGGGTGCGGCAGTTTGTTGCTTCGCTGCGGCAGCGCCTTCCACACCGCGAGCTTGTCGCGGTCGGCCAGTTGCGACCACAAGGTGATCTCGTCGATCGTGCGCAGGCAGCCCTCGCACCACCCTGTGGCGCCGTTCATGCGGCACACGCCCACGCAGGGGCTGGGCACGGCGGAGTGGGATGGGGGCGTCATCGGGTGCGGGCACGGGAGGGTTCGGGCCATTGTGGGCCCCGCACCTCTCGCGCCGGGGATGGCGACGATCAGCGTGCCGCGAGCAGTGCACGTCCAGCGCGCGAGGGCACCGTGCGGCCGAGCCGGCCCGAAATGAACGAAGCCGCGTCGAGCAGCCGATCGAGATCGACACCGGTGTCGATGCCCAGTCCGCGCAGCAGGTAGAGCACTTCTTCGGTGGCCACATTGCCGGTCGCCCCGCGCGCATAGGGACAGCCACCCAGCCCGGCCACGCTGGCGTCGAAGGTGTGCACGCCCATCTGCAGGCAAGCGTGAATGTTGACCAGCGCCTGGCCGCAGGTGTCGTGAAAGTGGCCGCTGACGGCATCCAGATCGAAGTGGCGCAGCGCGGCTTCCATCGCGGCCTGCACCCGCAAGGCGGTGCCCGTACCGATGGTGTCGGCCACGCCGCAGTGATCGGCGCCGAGCACCTTGAGGCCCGCGGCCACGCGCGAGACGGCCTGGGGCGAGACCTCGCCCTCATAAGGGCAGCCCAGCGCGCATGAGATCGAGCCGCGCACCCCAAGGCCTTCGGCGCGGGCCCGAGCCACCACTGGTGCGAAGCGCTCGAGGCTCTCCTCGATGCTGCAGTGGGTGTTGCGCTGGCAGAACGATTCGCTGGCCGCGGTGAACACCACGATCTCGTCGGGCCAGCTATCGCGCGGACCGGCGAGCGCGGCTTCGAGCCCCTTGAGGTTGGGCACCAGCGCCGAATGACGCACCCGCGCATCGCGCACGCCGGGCGCACGCACGCCCGCCAGCACGGCCGCCGCATCAGCCATCTGCGGCACCCACTTCGGGCTCACGAAACTGGTGACTTCGATGTGACGCAGACCGGCATGCTCGAGCAGCCGCACGAGTTCGATCTTGTCGGCGGTGGCCACCGGCTGCGGCTCGTTTTGCAGCCCGTCGCGCGGGCCAACCTCGACGAGCGTGACCTGCGCAGGCAGCATCAGAACGGGCCTTGCGACAGCCGCCGTTCGATCTGCAGCCGCCGGTCGTTGCCCCAGAAGGGCTCGCCGTCGATGATGAAATACGGCGCGCCGAAGACCCCCGCGGCTACCGCGTCGTCGTTGGCCTGCTTGAGCCGCGACTTCCAGTGCGGATCGCTCCAGGCGGCCTCGGCCTCGTCGGCATCGAGCCCGAAGCGGCTGGCCAGGTCGCGCAACTGAGCGGTGTCGCCGAGGTCGATGCCGTCGACAAAGTAGGCGCGCAGCCCCTGATGCAGCCAGCGCGCGGCCTCGGCCGCGTCGCGCTGCTTGAGCCACCAGAACACCCGCGCGGCGTTGTGCGTGGCGATCGGAAAGCGCGCAGGCATCTTGAACGGCGTGCCGTCAAAACGGGCCGAGCGCTCGAAGTCGAGCACCGAGTACACGCTCTTGATCGGGTACGACATCAGCGGGCGCAACTCGGCCGACTGGAACACCACACCCAGCAGCACGGCGTGCCAGTTGACGCTGCGGCCGTGCCGCGCGGCCAGGTCCTCGATCCACTCGGACGCGAGGTAGCCATAGGGCGACGAGAAGTCGAGGTAGGCCTCGATGGGAGCGAACGTGTTCATGGAGTCGGCTTTCATGGGCATGGATCAACGTGAGGGGCCCGGCGGGCGTTGCCGCACCGCGGGCGCGAACCACTCGGTCACCAGCAGCGGCACGCCTCTGCGCGTGAACACCGAGCGGCGGAACCACAGCGGCGTGCCGCGCCATGCCGAGTCGCTTGAGCGCTCGAGCCGCTGCGCGAGGCGGCGGGCACGACACGGCGCCATGCGTGCATGGCCCAGACGTTCGCAATGCGCGGCGCGCAGGCCGAACAGCAAGTCAGCCAGCGGGCGGCTGCCCAGTCCACGCACCGCACGCCAGGTCAGGTGCGCCTGGACCGCAGGCAGCACGGAGCGTGCATGCACCAGCGGCTGGCCGTCGCCCCACAGCATGACTTCGCGCACATGACAGCGCTGCACACGCAGCCCGGCGGCGCGCCGACGCAGCGCTGCCAGTTCGTCAGGCCGCGCCGGGGCCACGCCTTGCGACAGCACGCGCACCTGAAAACCACCGAAGGCATCGGACAGCCGCCGGCTGAGCGACCCGCCGGATTGCAGCCAGGCGCGCAGCACGCGGTCGATCGGCGTGCGGCTCACGGGCCGGTGTGCGCCGGTTCGAGCGGGTCGCACGCCGGCGTCTTCATTGCAGCGGACTCCTTGACGAGGATCGTGCCGCGCGCCACCAGTGCAGGCTGCGCATGGGCCACGCCAGCCGAACCATCGAGCTGAACCAAGAAGCCACCGAGCTTGGCCTTCCATTCGAGGCCGGCCACGCGCCAGCGCAAGGTGATGTCCTGGTCGGCGAACACCGGGTGCTTGAAGGCGAAGTTGACGTTCAGGCACAGCATCTCTCGTCGCAGACCGTCATCGCTGCGAGAGAAGTGCGTGGCCAGCAGACCCATCAACAAGGCGCTGGTGTGCTGGCCGCTGGCGATGATTTCGCCAAAGCGGGCCCGCGCGGCGATCGCCGCGTCGCTGTGCAGCGGGTTGGCATCCCCGCTGAGCTGGGCAAAAGCGGCGATGTCGTCACGCGTCAGGCGAACGCCGCGCGACACGGTGTCGTCAAGTGCCACCAGGGCGGGGTTGGAGGTGGGTTCCATGGCCGGGTCGAGAGGCAGATCAGGCCGGAGCGGCCACCGGCGAGGGGCGCTGGTTCTTGAACCGCTTGGCGACGTCGTACGGGAACACGTCGTGCACATGGCCGGCCAGGATGCGCTCCTTGTGCTGCTGCCAGAAGGCCGGATCGAGCAAGTCGGCGTGGTGCTTCATGAAGACGTCGCGCACCTGCAGGTTGCCCAGCAGGAACGGCGCGAAGGTCTCGGGAAACACATCCTTCGGGCCCACGTGGTACCAGATCTCGCCGGACATCTCTTCTTCTTCGTTGCGCGGCTCGGGCACGCGGCGGAAGTTGCAGTCGGTGATGTATTCGATCTCGTCGTAGTCGTAGAACACGACCTTGCCGTGGCGCATCACGCCGAAGTTCTTCCACAGCATGTCGCCGGGGAAGATGTTGGCAGCCACCAGATCCTTGATGGCGTTGCCGTATTCGATCACCGCATGCTTGACCTGCTCGGGTGCGCCTTCCTGGATGTAGATGTTGAGCGGGATCATGCGTCGCTCGATGTAGACATGGCGAATCACCAGATCGTCGCCGTCTTCTTCGAGCAGGCTGGGGCAGAACTTCTTGAGTTCTTCGACCAGCTCGTCGTCGAAGCGCGCGCGCGGAAAGGCCACCTTGCTGTACTCGAGCGTGTCGGCCATGCGGCCCACGCGGTCGTGCTGCTTGACCAGCAGGTACTTGCCCTTGATCTGCTCGCGGGTGGTGTCTTTTTGCGGCGGGTAGTAGTCCTTGATGACCTTGAACACGTACGGAAACGACGGCAGGTCGAACACCAGCATCACCATGCCCTTGATGCCCGGCGCGATGCGGAACTGGTCGCTCGAGTGCCGCAGGTGCGCGAGGAAGTCGCGGTAGAACAGGTTCTTGCCCTGCTTTTGCAGGCCGATCGCGCTGTAGATCTCGCTGCGCGGCTTGCGCGGCATCAGCGAGCGCAGGAACTGCACATAGGCCGACGGCACTTCCATGTCGACCATGAAATAGGCCCGCGCAAAGCTGAAGAGCAGCTGCAGCTCGTCCTCGCCAAACAGCATCGCGTCGATCGCCAGCGTGCCGCCGGCGGTGTGCAGGATCGGCATCGCGAACGGGATGTCGCGGTAGCCATTGATCACCTTGCCCACCAGGTACGCGCCCTTGTTGCGAAAGAACAGCGAACTCAGCACCTGGATCTGGAAATTGGCGCGCGGCAACTGGTCGCCCAGCTGGGCCGAGATGGCCAACACCATGCAGTCGATGTCGCGTTCGAGGTCCTGGAAGGGCAGCGTCAGCGCGGTGTTTCCGATGATGCGGCTGCACACCTCGTGCAGCGTTTCGCGCGTCGGGTAGTAGGCGCGGTACGTCGGCTTCGAGGTGGGCTCGTCGTCTTCGATGTACTCCGTGGACACCGCCGGGCGCACGAAGATGAAGTCGTTGTTGAAGTAGCTGCGGTGGAGGATCTTGGTGGTCACCGAGTTGAAGAAGGTCTCGGCGAGTTCAGGCTGGTGGTGGTTGGTGAGCAAGCCGATGTAGTGCAGCTTGACCTGCTGCCACACGTTGGCGCTGAGGGCACCGGCCTTGAATTCGGTTTGCAGCCGCTCGGCCGCCTCCTCGACACGGCGGTCGTAGAACTCGATGCGATCACGCTGTGCCTGGCGCTGACCGAGCCAGTCGGCCGCCTCGAAGCGCGCCTTGGCGGCGGCGCTGGTCTCTCGAAACAGCCGGTAGTGGCGGTTGAACCCATCGAGCATGGCCTGCGCGATGTCGTAGGCGCCCACGTCGTTGAGCGCTGCCGGAAAGCCCACACCCTGCGTCATGGCTGCACCTCGCTTGCGGCCGGGGCACTCGGACGTCTGGCGCGCAGCGCGGCGAGCGCGCCCTGGTAGGCGCCGCGCACCTGATCGAGGCTCGAAACCGTCATCTTCATGTCCTCCAGAAAACCATTGTGCAGCCCGTAGAACCAGCCGTGCACGACCAGCGACTGGCCACGCGCCCAGGCGTCCTGGACCACCGTGGTGAGGCACACATTGCGTGCCTGCTCGATCACGTTGAGCTCGCACAGCGCATCCACGCGCTGCGAGGCATCGAGGCTGTCGAGCCAGTCCTGGTGCTGCTCGCGCACGTCTTGCACGTGGCGCAGCCAGTTGTCGGCGATGCCCACGCGACGGTTGTGCAGCGCCGCGGCCACACCGCCGCAGCCCGAATGACCGACCACGATGATGTGCTGCACCTGGAGCTGATCGGTGGCGTACTGCACCACCGACAGGCAATTGAGGTCCGAGTGCGCCACCACGTTGGCCACGTTGCGGTGCACGAACAGCTCGCCGGGCAGCAGGCCGACGAGCTCGTTGGCCGGCACCCGGCTGTCGGCGCAGCCGATCCACAGGTATTGCGGCGCTTGCTGCTGGAGCAAGCTGGTGAAAAAGCCGGGGGTACGCGCCTCGGTGGCGCGCGCCCACATCCGGTTGCTTTCGAAGAGTTCTTTCAGTTCGCTGGTCATGCTTCGCCACAGATAGAGTCGGCCAAGTTTAGGATCTTGCCCGCTGCGCACGTCCAGCGCAGCACAACACCATCCCGCCCCCATGGACGCCCCCTTGCAAGAACCGCACTACCCCCACGCCGACACGCTGCCCGAGCCCGGTAGCAGCCTCGAGGTCGCGCCCGGCGTGCGCTGGCTGCGCATGCCGCTGCCGTTTGCGCTGAACCACATCAACCTGTGGCTGCTGCGCGATGAGATCCCCGACGTCGACGGCACCGCGCAGGGCTGGACGATCGTCGACTGCGGCATCGACAACGAGGCCACGCGCGTCTACTGGGAGCGTGTGTTCGCCACGCAGCTCGACGGCTTGCCGGTGCTGCGGGTGATCGCCACCCACATGCACCCCGACCATGTGGGGCTTGCGCACTGGCTGACCGGGCGCTGGAGCCGCGCCGTGGGCGCTGCGGGTGCCGGCTTCGACTGCCGGCTGTGGATGAGCGCCACCGACTACGCCGTGGCCGTGCTCGGCAGCCGCGCCGACAGCTCGATGGGCGGCGATGCCGCGGCCAACTTTGCCGCCAGCCACGGGCTGGCCGATGCCGATGCGATCGCGCAGATCCGCGAACGCGCCGGTTTCTTCGCGAGCATGGTGCCGCACATGCCCGCGGCCTACCACCGGATGATGGACGGCGATCTGGTGCCCGCGGGCAGCACCGCAACGGCTTCGGGCCGCCACCCCTGGCGCTGTCTGGCCGGCTACGGTCACGCGCCCGAACACATCGCGCTGCACAACGAGGCGCTGGGCGTGCTGATCTCGGGCGACATGCTGCTGCCGCGCATTTCCACCAACATCAGCGTGAGCCACCACGAGCCCGAGGCGGATCCGCTGGCGATGTTTCTGGCCTCGCTCGACCGGCTGCGCGCGCTGCCCGCCGACACGCTGGTGCTGCCCTCGCACGGCAAGCCGTTTCGCGGCCTGCACGCACGCGTCGATCAGCTCTTCGCGCACCACGCCGAACGGCTGGCCGAGGTGATGGCCGCCTGCGCGCACGCACCGCACAGCGCCGCCGATTTGCTGCCGGTGCTGTTCAGACGGCCGCTGGATGTGCACCAGACCACCTTTGCGCTGGGCGAGGCGATCGCGCATCTGAATGCGCTGTGGCACCAGGGCCAGCTGGTGCGGCGGTCCGATGCGCGCGGCGTCTGGCGTTTTTCGCCGGCCTGACCCGCTCAGTTGAAGACCGGCAGCACGTCGGTCTTGAGCGCGCGGCGGGTGTGCTCGAAGTCGGGCACCACCGAGCGCACGACGTCCCAGAAGCGCGCGCTGTGGTTCATCTCGCGCAGGTGCGCCAACTCGTGGGCCACCACGTAGTCGATGGTGGTCAGGCCGAAGTGGATCAGCCGCCAGCTCAGCCGGATCGACCCGTCGGCGCTTGCGCTGCCCCAGCGCGTTTGCGCCGATGACAGGCTCAGCCGCTGATAGCGCACGCCCAGCTGCGCCGCAAAGTGCTCGCAACGCTCGGCAAACACGCGCCGTGCCTGACGCTGCAGCCAGCTTTGCACCGCATCACGGATCTGCTCGGGCGTGGCGGTGGCGGGCAGGCCGATGTGCAGCCGGCGGGGTGCAGCGACATCGGCCGACGACGCATCGAGCACCGCACCCGACGAGGTGATGCCGGCGCGCGGATCGAGCACCACCACCACCGGCTGGCCGAGAAACGGAATCGTGGCCCCGTCGCGCCAGTCGACGCGCGCCGACTGCAGCCGGCGGCCGCGCTCTTGCTGCTCGCGCAGCTTGACGAGGATCCAGTTGGACTTTTCGCGCAGGGCGGCTTCGATGTCGCGCACACCGACCCACGACGGCGCGTTCACGCTCAGGCCATCGACGCCGACCACGAAGCCGATGCTGCGCCGGCGCGAACGCCGCAACGCGTAGCCCACGGTATGACCGGCGAGCGCGATGTCGTGCGCGGCCTGCGGGTGGCGAAACACCGCGGGCGGCAAGGCGGCGGCGGGCACGGTGGCTTGCGTCATCACGGGCGCCATCAGGGTGGGGGTTGCCGGCTCGAGGCGCGGCGGCCGCGCCAGGCCCGCGGGCTCCACCAGCGACTCGCTGCATGCGGTCGGCTCCGCCGACACGAACAGCGACAACTGCGCAGGATCGGGTCGAAGCGGCAGCCGGGCCATGCGACTACGCCGAAGGTGTCTGCGGTGCGTTCGCGGCGACCGGAGCGGCGGCGGGGTAGGCCTCGGGATCGAGGCGGCGCATCTCGGCCTCGATCCAGGTTTCGACCTCGCGCATCAATTCGTCGGGCCGGCGGCCGGTCGACGGAATCAGCGGGCCGATCGACACGTCGACGATGCCCGGACGCAACACCAGCGACTTGCGCGGCCAGCAACGGGCCGAGGTCACGGCGATGGGCAGCACCGCCGCGCCGGTGGTCACCGCCAGGCGCGTGCCGCCGGACTTGTAGTCCTCCTGGGAGCCGCGCTCGGCGCGGGTGCCCTCGGGAAACATGATGACCCACGCACCGTGCGACATGTGCCGCGCACCCTGCTCGGCGACCCGGCGCCAGGCTTCGGAGCGGCGCGCGCGATCGATGTGGATCATGTCCATGCGCGCCATCGCCCAGCCGAAGAACGGGATGTAGAGCAGCTCGCGCTTGAACACGTAGGCCAGCGGGTGCGGCATCAGGCCCGGGAAGGCAAAGGTCTCCCAGGTGGACTGGTGCTTGGGCAGCACGATGACGGCCGGTGCCACATTGGCCGCAGCCAGGTTGTCGAGGCCGTGCATGCGATGGCGCACGCCGCAGATGACGCGCGCCGCCGAGATCGACATCGTCAGCCAGCCGGCACACATCCAGTAGATGCGGTCTCCGCGCACGAAGATCGACACCAGCACCACCGCCGAGGCCCAGGGCACCACGGTGATGGCCATCCACAGGAAAAACGCCACGGAGCGCAGCGACCACCACAAGCGTTGCATCAGTTCAAACCCCCAGGGACAGTGTCGGTTCCGGATGCGGTGTCGCCGCGCTGCAAGCGGTCATTGCGGATCCACCATTCGGCAAAGGCCGCGAGGTCCTCATGCGCACGGGTTCCCGGCACCATGCCCAGCGTGTCGGCCAAAGCCTGACCGGCCAGGCCGGCGCTGTTGCCGGTCTTGACCAGATGCGTCGGGCAGCCGGCCGCGGCACCCGCCTGGATGTCGCGCAGCGAGTCGCCCACCATCGGCACGTTCTTGAGCGACACACCGTAGCGCTCACCGATCAGCTGCATCAGCCCGGGCATCGGCTTGCGGCAGGTGCAGCCCTCGTCAGGCGTGTGCGGGCAGAAGAACACCGCATCGATGCGCCCGCCATGCTGCGCCAGCGCCTGGTTCATCTTGACGTGGATCGCGTTGAGCGCGGCCATCTCGAACATGCCCCGCCCCAGCCCCGACTGGTTGGTGGCCAGCACCGTGCGCCAGCCGGCGTGGTTGAGCCGCGCCACCGCCTCGAGCGCGCCGGGCAGCGGCTCCCACTCCTGCGGCGACTTGATGTAGTAGTCGCTGTCGGCATTGAGCGTGCCGTCGCGGTCGAGGATGATGAGCTTGAGCGGTGCGGCCATGTCAGGCGGCCAGCTTGGACAGGTCGGCCACCCGGTTCATGGCCGCATGCAGCAAGGCGAGCAGGCCCAGCCGGTTGGCGCGCAGCGCGGCATCGTCGGCATTGACCATCACCGACTCAAAAAACGCATCGACCGGCGCTTTCAGAGCGGCCAGCGCCTGCAGCGAGGCGGCGTGGTCGCCGCGCTCGAAAGCCGCATCGGCTTGCGGTTGCACCGCCGCCAGACCCTGCGCCAGCGCCACTTCGGCCGGCTCGATCAGCAAGGCGGCGTCAACGCGCGGCTCGACCGCGCCTTCGACCTTTTTCAGGATGTTGCTCACGCGCTTGTTGGCCGCCGCCAGCGCGGGGGCTTCAGGCAGCGCCGCGAAGGCACGCACCGCGGCCAGCCGCTGGGCGACTTCGCTCAGGCGCTGCGGGCGCAAGGCCATCACCGCATCGACTTCCTGTGCGCTGTAGCCGTGCTCGCGCAGGCTGCCCGACAGGCGGTCGAAGATGAACTCGGACAGCGCCACCGACGGGTCGGTGATCAGCGCGCCAAAGGCCGGCAGGCTGGCGCGCAGCAGCGCGTCGACATCGAGCGGCAGCGCCTTTTCGATCAGCATGCGGATCACGCCGAGCGCATGGCGGCGCAGGGCGAACGGATCGCGATCGCCGGTGGGCAGCTGGCCGATGCCGAACAGACCGACCAACGTCTCGAGCTTGTCGGCCAGCGCCACCACCACACCCACCTCGTTGCGCGGCAATTCATCGCCGGCAAAGCGCGGCCGGTAGTGGTCTTCGATGGCGAAGGCGATGTCCTCGGACAGGCCGTCGTGCAGCGCGTAGTAGCGCCCCATCGTGCCTTGCAGCTCGGGGAACTCGCCCACCATGTCGGTCAGCAGATCGGCCTTGGCCAACTGCGCGGCCTGCGCGGCGCGAGCGGCCAGCGCCTCGCCGCCGAGCTGCAGCGCGATCGCACGGGCGATGGCCTGCACGCGCACGACGCGCTCGCCCTGGCTGCCCAGCTTGTTGTGATAGACCACGCGGGCCAAGCCGTCGACGCGCGAAGCCAGCGTCTTCTTGCGGTCCTGGTCGTAGAAAAACTTGGCGTCGGCCAGCCGCGGACGCACCACGCGCTCGTTGCCGCCAATCACCGCGCTGGCATCAGCCGGCCGGATGTTGCTCACGATGAGAAAGCGCTCGGTGAGCTTACCGGCAGCGTCGAGCAACGGAAAGTACTTCTGGTTGGCCTTCATCGTGAGGATCAGGCACTCCTGCGGCACCTCAAGGAAGCCCGTCTCGAAGCGCCCGAGCAGCACGTTGGGCCGCTCGACCAGCGCAGTCACCTCGTCGAGCAGCGCGGCGTCGTCGATCGGCGTGAGGCCCTCGAGTGCGGCCGCGTGCTGCAGCTGGCGCACGATCTCTCCGTGGCGGTCGGCAAAGCCGGCGATCACCGAGCCCTGCTCGATCAGCTGTTCGGCGTAGCGATCCGCGTGCTGCAGCACCACCGGATCGATCGCCGCTTCGAAGCGGTGACCGCGCGTGTTGCGGCCCGATTGCAGGCCCAGCGCGGCCAGCGGCACCACGTCGGCACCGTGCAGTGCCACCAGACCGTGCACCGGACGCACGAAGTGCACGCTGTGCCAGCCGGGCTGCTCGCCGGTCTCGAGCTGGTAGCTCATCAGCTTGGGGATCGGCAGCTTGGCGAGGGCGTCATCGAGTGCTTTTTGCAAGCCCACCGCCAGCGCCACGCCGGCCACGACGCTGTCGAAGAACAACGCCTCGGCCTTGCCATCGGGCAAACGCTTGAGCTGCGGCACCACCGACGCATCAACCCCCAGCGCACCGAGCTTTTTCAGCAGCGCGGGCGTCGGCAGGCCATCGGCGGTCAGGCCCACGGCCACCGGCATCAGCTTTTGCGACACCGCCTGATCGGGCGCCACGAAGCGCACCGCGCTGACGTGCGCGGCCAGCCGGCGTGGCGAAGCGAAAGGCGTCACCGCGGAATGGTCGGTGGCCAGCCCCTGCGCCTTGAGGCCATCGCCCAGCAACTGGGCGAACGACTCGCCCAGCTTCTTCAGGGCCTTGGGAGGCAGCTCTTCGACGAACAGTTCGACCAGCAGATTGGCTGTGCTCATGGGATCAGGCGGCTTTCTTGTCGCGTTGCTGGGCGAGCTGCGCGATCACTTCGTCGGCCCAGTCGCGCGGTGCCATCGGGAAGCCCAGACGCGCGCGGCTATCGAGGTAGCTCGCGGCGACCGCGCGCGCCAGGTTGCGGATGCGCCCGATGTAGGCGGCCCGCTCGGTCACGCTGATCGCGCCGCGCGCATCCAGCAGATTGAAGGTGTGCGCCGCCTTGAGC
>NCFZ01000210.1 GCA_002281415.1 Burkholderiales bacterium 28-67-8
TGGCCGGCGACCGACACGAGGTCGGAGAACATCGAGTTGCCCACCGCGGCGGCGACTTCGGCATCCGACAGCGCATCCAGGCCCACGTAGACCACTGCGCGTTTGCGCACGATCTGCATCCAGTCGAAGATCGGCCTGGGATCGTTGAGGTCCGAGTAGTTGGGCGCCAAGAGCTGCGCGATCTTGCCGGTGGTGAGCTTCTCCAGCAGCGGCAGCAGCGAGGCCACGATCTTGTCGAAGTAGGTGCGGTCGTAGCGCACCGCGCTGCGCAGCCCATCGAGCACCGGGTCGTAGACCCGCACCTGCGACAGATATTGCTCGATGGCGACGACGCGCTTCTCGCGGCCGATCATGTTGCGCGGGATGTTCTTGTCGTTGAGCCGGCCTTCGAGCTGGACGATGACTTCCCAGGCCTTGGGTTCTGTCTTGGCGAAGAACTGCGCTGCGTACTCGATGAACAGCGCATCGATGTTGATGACGTGGCGCTGGATCAAGAGGTAGTCCGGGCGCTGGCCCAGCTCGACCAGGGCGCGCGCGATGATGTTCACGAAGCGCCAGGCGAACTCGCGGAACGCCGCCGAGTTGCCTTCGCCAGAGAGCTGCCCGGCAATGCGCGTGGCCACCTCCGAGATACGGCCGAAGCGGCCCACGGCGTTGTAGCGCGCCGAGATGTCCGGCCAACCCAGGTGGAAGACGTAGAACTCGCCCTCGCGTCCGGCGCGCCTGGCCTCGATGTACACGCGCTTCAACAGGTCCGCGTCGCCCTTGGGGTCGAAGACGATCACCACTTCGTGCTCGCCGGCACTGTTCCTGCGGCGGATGTCCTGGGTGATGAAGAGTTCGGCCAAGCGTGTCTTGCCCACGCGCGTGGTGCCCAGCACCAGGGTGTGGCCGACGCGCTCGGCGAGCGGCAAGGTGACGTCGACCTCGTGCGGCTCGATGCCGTGCAAGCGCGGTAGGCCGCCCAGGGGTGGCAGGGGGCGTGCGGGATTGAGCGGACTATCCCAGGCAGTCAGCCTCGCCAGGTGCGAGAACGGATACGGCGCGAACTCCAGGTGCTCCTCCACGCGCCGTGCGATCCGGTAGAGGGGCGTCGGCTCGACGTAGCGCCGGAACTCGGGCCGGTAGGTCTGCATCAGCCGGTGCGTGTGGCGCTGGTCCCAGCGAAAACCCCGCCCGACGAACAACCGCTGCTGGCTTACCTGCACCTCGCGGCTCGTCATCACGTAACGCGGCAGGCGGCGGATGTTGCGGCGGTAGCGCAGGATGGCCCCCGCCTCGGCGAGGCGGATGGCGCCGAGGGCCAGGAAGGTCAAGGCCGAGCCCAGTCCCAGCAGCGGATTCAGCGCGAGCGACCATGGGGCCACCAAGCACAGAACCGCGGCGCCGGTGCAGACTGCCACGGTGTATAGCTCCACCGCTGGCCGCAACAGAACCTCGACCGCATGCGGCTGTGCCATCCCACGGACCTCACTGCTCGACGCCGGTGGCCGTGACCAGCACCGGGTAGTGCCGCAGTCCCAGCCGCGCAGCCAGGTCGTCGCCGGACACCGGCGATAAGGTCAGGCCTGGCGCCAACGCGCGCAGTTCGGCCAGTGCGGCAGGCGTCTCGACCTGCACGACCAGGCCCATTGCCCCGAGATCACGCAGGATTGGCAGGCGCGCCTTGAGCCAGGCGCGCGATCGCGGATCGTCGCCGACCAGGAACAGCGGCCTCAATCCCGGTGCCCGGATGACCCGCTGCGGCACATCGCCCGGCGACAGTGCGGGCGAGTGCACCGGCAACATGGCTGCCTCGGTGACGGGGCTCGCGGGCGGTGGCGCAGCGGGCAGGGTGGGTGCCGCGGCGTCTTCGCGCGCTTGCGGGTTCAAGGCCTGGTAGTACGGCAGTGCCGACGTGCCGCCGCGATCCTCGACCACGACCAGCGGGGGTGAAGCGGCTAGGGCCGGGAGCATTTGAGCGATCAGGATCAGGCTGTAAAGCGCACGAAGGGCGATACGTTGGGTCATGGCCGGGGTGTCGAGTTGGATGAGCGGGGGAGCACGGCGCCAGGGGTCGGCCCCAGCACGCGCGACAGGTGCCGGCTGACGCTGCGCCGATAGCGAACGGCGGGCGCCCCGCCAGCGGGGCGGTGGTAGCGCCCGATGGCGAGCAGCCAGTCTTCGCCGTCGGTGTGCTGCTCGCGCAGGATCGCCGCGGCGATCGCCAGGTTGCGGTACGGGTCGAGCAGCTGGCAGGGATGGTCGAAGCGGTGATCCTGGTAGCCGACGTTGATCTGGCCCAGGCCCGCATCGACACGGGTCGGCGGGGCTTGTCGCAGCGCCTGCAGCAGGCCGGCACAGGCTTCGACGCGGGTGCCGTAACGCTGTGCGGTGCCGGCCACGTTGAGTGTCCAGGGCCATGGAACCAAGCGGCCACGCAGCTTGGCGCCACTCTCTTGCAAGGCCACCGCGTACAGGACTGCCGAGGGAATGTCCGCCTGCCGCGCGGCAAGCTGATAGGCCGGTGGCGGCACTTCCTGGGCCTGGCCGGACGGCATAGCGGCGGACAGACACAGGACCGTGCCGAGCCCGGCAAGCCGTCGCCCGAGCCAGCGAATTACTGCCGTTGCCATTGGCCGTTGACCTCGCGCACCACGGCGGGCAGTTCGCCGGGCAGGCCCAGGGACAGCCAGCGGCCGCCATCATGGTTGAGGGTGATCGTGTGCGCCCGCACGCGGCCCGGATCGACCTTGGCGCGCTGCGCCCAGTCGCGGATGCGCGCGTCGTCACGGCGGCTACCGACCATGTAGAGGTCGAACTCGGTGCCGGCGGTCTGCAACTGCTGAACGATGGTGGCGCAAGTCACGCACCCATCCTTGACGAAGACCGCCAGGCGGCCCGAACCCCGGAGGGCCGATGCCGCGCCCATGCTCTTGGGGCCAGCGCCAGGCAGGTTCACGCGCAGGGCGCCGGGGTTCAGGCGCTGCCACGCGGCGTCGTAGGAGCGCTGATAGGCCAGGGTCTTCTCGACGCGCTGTGCTTCGGCTTGCACCTGCAGTTCGGCATAGCGGCGGCGTTCCTCGTCCGTGCGCGATTCGATGCCCAGCGCGGTGAGCGGATCGAGGTTGGGCGAGTAGATGCCCAGTGGTCCCTGCATGACTTGTCGGTAACGCGTCCACTCCTCGGCGCGCAGGCCCCAGTCGCGTGCCAGCCGTTCGTCCAGACTGGCATCGGTGCTGGACTGGATCTGCGAAGGGACGACGCGCGCCTCGGCGGCGCGGCTGTTCTGTGCCATCGCGGCGGGAAGCAGGCTGGTGGCGATGGCGAGCGTCAGGAGGGCAAGGCGGGAC
>NCFZ01000211.1 GCA_002281415.1 Burkholderiales bacterium 28-67-8
TTTGCACGCGATGATTTCCTACCGCATCGATTTCGATCAGGTCCATGCGCACCTGCTGCGCGTGACGCTCACCGTGCCCGAGCCCGCAGCGCTGCAGCGGTTGAGCCTGCCGGTGTGGATTCCGGGCAGCTACCTGGTGCGCGAGTTCGCGCGCCACCTGAGCAGTCTCGAAGCCAGCCAGGGACGCCGTGTGGTGTCAATCACGCAGATCGACAAGGCGACCTGGCAGGCCGGGTGTTCGGGCCGTGGCGCGCTGGTGGTGAGTTACCTCGTCTACGCGTTTGACAACTCGGTGCGCGCGGCGTTTGTCGACGCGCAGCGCAGCTTTTTCAACGGCACCAGCGTGTGCCTGCGTGTTGAAGGGCGCGAGGCCGAGCCGCACCGCATCGAGCTGCGCTCGCTGCCACGTGGCTGGCAAGTGGCCACCGCGATGACAGAGTCCGCCGAGTGCGCGTACGAATCGGCGAACTACGACGAGCTCGTCGACCATCCGTTCGAGTTGGGCGCGTTCTGGCGCGGCAGCTTTCAGGCCCACGGGGTGCCGCATGAGGTGGTCGTGGCGGGTGCGCTGCCCGACTTCGACGGCAAGCGTTTGCTGGCTGATGCGCAGCGCATCTGCGAAGCCGCTATCGCGTTCTGGCACGGCACGACGCCGGCGCGTCGCGAGGTGCCGTTCAAGCGCTATGTGTTCTTGCTCAACGCCGTGGAAGACGGCTACGGCGGACTCGAGCACCGCTCGAGCACGGCCCTGATCGCATCGCGCCGCGACCTGCCGCGTCTCGCGATCGACGCCGCCGCCAACGAGCCGCTCGCCGATGGCTACGTGACGCTGCTCGGGCTGATCAGCCACGAGTACTTCCACAGCTGGAGCGTCAAGCGGCTGCGCCCGCACGAGTTCGCGCGCTACGACTACACCCGCGAGAACTACACCGAGCTGTTGTGGTTCTTCGAGGGCTTCACCTCGTACTACGACGACTTGCTGCTGGTGCGCGCCGGGCTGATCGACGCGCCGCGCTACCTCAAGGCCGTGAGCAAGACGCTGGGCCATGTGCTTGGCGCGCCGGGGCGCCGCGTGCAAAGCCTGGCACAGGCGAGTTTCGATGCCTGGGTCAAGTACTACCGCAGCGACGAGAACTCGCCCAACGCCACCGTCAGCTACTACACCAAGGGCTCGCTGCTGGCGCTGGCGCTCGACCTGAGCCTGCGTGCGGCCGCATCGCGGCGCAAGGTCTCGCTCGATGACGTGATGCGCGGCCTGTGGGCGCGCAGCGCCGGCGGCCCGATCTGCGAGGCCGACATCCTGGCCGTGTTGCGCGAGGTGGCCGGTCCGGCTGCCGCTGATGCGCTGGTGCAGCAGTTCGACGCCTGGGTGCACGGCACCGGCGAGCTGCCGCTGGCCGAGCTGCTGCAGCCGTTCGGCGTGCAGTGGCAGCCGCAGCCCGCCACGCTGGTGCAGCAACTGGCGATCCGCGTCAACGAAAGTGCGCTCACCGGCATCAAGGTCAGTCATGTGCTGCGCGGTGGCGCGGGCGAGCGCGCCGGGTTGTCGCCGGGTGACGAGGTGCTGGCCCTCGACGGCTGGCGGCTGCGCCGGCTCGACGATGCGCAGCGGCTGCTGGCGCCGGGGCGCAAGGCGAGATTGCTGGTCGCGCGTGACCAAAGGGTGCTCACGCTCACGATCGAACGCCCCGCTGCAGCCGAGGTGTCGGGCAGTGTCACGCTGCAAGTCGATGCGAAGGCGCCGCGGGCTGCGCTGGCCTTGCGCCGGGCATGGATCGACGGTTGAGCGCTGGAGCCCCCGAGCCCCGGGTGCCGCCAACGGGTCGCGGGCATTGGCGCTTGCGCATTGCGATGGTGGTCGCGGTCATCGGCTTGCACCTGCTTCTGATGCGCGAAATCGGCCAGGGCATGATCGATTTCGGCGCCGACTCCGCCATGCCGCCGCGCATGGAAGTCACATTCGCGCGCGACATGGAAATCAGCGTGCCGCCTGAGGTCGCAGCACCGCTGGCCGCGCCGGTGGTCGAGCCGCCGCCACCGGCACCGCTGGCACCGACGCCGGTGGAGCCGGCCGCCTCATCGCCCAAGCGCGCACCCAAGCCACCTCGGGAGGCCGCCTCGGCGGTGGCTGCCATGCCTGAGCCAGTGCCGGCAGCCGTGCCCGAGCCGGCCCCGCCACCCGTCGCTGCCGAGCCGCCTGCGCCCAAGGTGCTTGCCGACCTGTCGCCGAGCACGACGCCGTCGCCCGTGGCGCCAGCGGCTGCCGCCGAGCCGTTTGCGTGGCCGGCCTCCACGCGCATCACCTACGAGCTCACCGGCAACTACCGTGGCGAGGTGCATGGTGATGCCAAGGTTGAATGGGTGCGCCAGGGCGCGCGCTACCAGGTGCATCTGGATGTGACCGTGGGTCCTTCGTTCGCACCGGTGTATTCGCGTCGCATGAGCAGCGAGGGCCAGCTCACCGAGTCGGGTCTGTCGCCCGAGCGCTATGACGAGGACAGCAAGGTCGCGTTTCGAGACCGCCGGCGCGCCCACATGACCTTCGAGCCCGACGAGGTGGTGCTCAACAACGGCAACCGCGTCGAGCGCATGCCGGGGGTGCAAGACACCGCCAGCCAGTTCGTGCAGATGAGCTACCTGTTCACCCGCCAGCCCGGCCTGCTCAAGCCCGGGCGCACTGTAGAGATCGCGCTGGCGCTGCCGCGCCGGCAAAGTCTGTGGATCTACGACGTGCGCGAGGTCGAGACGATCTACACCTCGTTTGGCGAGCTCGACACGGTGCGCTTGCAGCCGCGCCGCGAGGCACGCAAGGGCGACGACCTGACCGCTGAGGTGTGGTTCGCCCCCAGCTTGCGCTACCTGCCGGTGCGCATCCGCATCCGCCAGGACGAGGACACCTACCTCGACTTGCTGATCGAGCGCAAGCCGCAGTTGGCGAACTAGGCGACGGGTCAGCGATGTCGGACACTACTCCCACCATAAAAGCACCGGAGACCCGCATGGCGGATCAGCCGACCGGACCGAACTACAGGTTCGGCTTCATCCTGAACACGACCCTGGGCAACAAGACCCGGTATCTGAACTTCCGGAAGTACGCCGAACGCGATGCGTCGGTCCACTTCGAGTGGGCACCGGTCAACCACTACGACCCCGATCCCGGCAGTCGTTTTTGGCGCTTTCTGCCGCAAGGCCTGCAACTGCGGCTGTTCGTGTTGCAGCAGACGTTGCCGGTGATGCGGCGATTGAATCAACTCGACGCGGTCATGGTGCATCTGTTCGAAGCCGATGTGATCTTGCCGGCGCGGCGCCTGTTTAAGAAGTCGCC
>NCFZ01000026.1:0-17179 GCA_002281415.1 Burkholderiales bacterium 28-67-8
CCCGGCTGGTGATGAAACGCAACCCGAACTACCGCGGCGAGCCGTATCCCTGCGAGGGCATGCCCGGCGACAAGGCGGCCGGCCTGCTCGACGACTGCGGCAAGACGATGCCGTTCATCGACTCGCTGGTGTCGACCATCGAAAAAGAAGGCGTGCCGCTGCGCGCCAAGTTCCGCCAGGGCTACTACGACATTCCGCGCATCGAGCGGTTTGACGACGGCATGGAATTCCTCGTCGAGATGGACGACTCGCCGGAGGTGCGGCGCGACTACACCGCGCGCGGCTTCCAGTTGCCCAAGTTCGCCGACGTCAGCGTGAGCTACCTGGGGTTCAACATGCTCGACCCGACGGTCGGTCAGACCGACAACCCCGAGCTGCAGGCACGCCACCGCAAGCTGCGCCAGGCGATTTCCATCGCGGTGGACTGGGAGGAGTACAGCCGCATCTTCCCCAAGAACGCGGGCGAGACGGCGATGGGCCCGCTGCCCGCGGGCCTGTTCGGCTCGCGCCACGGGCAGCCCGAAGGCATCAACCCGGTGACGCACCGGCTGGTGGACGGAAAGCCGGTGCGCCGGCCGATCGCCGACGCGAAGCGGCTGATGGTCGAAGCCGGTTACCCCGACGGGCGCGATGCCGCGAGCGGGCGGCCGCTGGTGCTGAACTACGACGTGTCGAGCCAGCCAACGCCCGAGTCGCGCTCGCAGATCGACTGGATGGTCAAGCAGTTCGCCAAGATCGACGTGCAGCTCGAGGTGCGTGCCAGCGACAACAACCAGTTCCAGGAAAAGGTGCGCCAGGGCCGGCACCAGATCTACTCGGCGGGCTGGCTGGCCGACTACCCCGACGCGGAGAACTTCCTGTTCCTGCTCTACGGCCCGAATGCGAAATCCACCTCCGAAGGCGAGAACACCTCCAACTACGCCAACGCCGAATACGACCGGCTCTACGCCAGGCTCAAGGACATCGAGGACGGCCCCGACAAGCAAGCGCTGATCGACCGGATGACCGCCATCGCCCAGCAGGATGCGCCGTGGTCGTTTGGTTACTTCCCGTATTCGTCGGGCGCGTTCCAGTCGTGGGTGCACAACGCCAAGCCCGCCGTGCTGGTGCGCGACATGGCGCGCTACTACCGCATCGATGCCAAGGCGCGGGTGGCGCGTCAGGCCGAGTGGAACCAGCCGGTGTGGTGGCCGCTGTGGCTGGGCCTGGGCGCGCTCGCCGCGGTGGTGGCGCTGGCCGCACGCAGCTTGCGCCGGCGCGAGCGGCTCGACGCGCGCGGCACACTGCTGTCGTGATGAGGACCGCGCCATGCTGAGCACCATCGTTCGACGCCTCGCCTACGGCGTGCTGATCCTGATCGGCGTGAACCTGGCCACGTTCTTCCTGTTCTTCACCGTCAACACGCCCGACGACATGGCGCGCCTGAACATCGGCGGCAAGCGCGTCACGCAGGCGCAGATCGTCAAGTGGAAGGCCGAGCGCGGCTACGACAAGCCGCTGTACGTGAACGACGCGCGCCAGGGCAGCGAGCGCTACACCGACACCATCTTCTGGGACCGCTCGGTGTCGCTGTTCACGCTGAACTTCGGGCGTTCCGACTCCGAGAGCGCCGGCGACATCGGCTACCAGGTGCGCGAGCGCATGGCGGTCAGCCTGCAGCTCGCGCTGCCGCTGTTCATCTTGCAGGTGATCGCGAGCACGGCGTTCGCGCTGCTGCTGGTGATGTTCAGGCAAACGCGCTTCGACGCCTGGGGCGTGGTGCTGTGCGTGCTGATGCTGTCGATCTCGAGCCTGTTCTACATCATCGTCGGGCAGTACTTCTTCTCGCGCGTGCTGGGGCTGGCACCGATTTCGGGCTATGCGTCGGGGCTCGATGCGGTGAAGTTCCTGGTGCTGCCGATCGGGCTGTCGCTGCTGGCGCGCCTGGGTGGCGAGGCGCGGCTGTACCGCGCCATGTTCCTCGAGGAAATGGGCCGCGACTACGTGCGCACCGCGCGCGCCAAGGGCCTGGCCGAGCCGCGCGTGCTCTTCGGCCACGTGCTGCGCAACGCGCTGATCCCGATCGCCACGAGCGCCGGCGGCTACTTGCCGTACGTGTTTCTGGGCAGCCTGGTGTTCGAGAGCTTCTTCGGGCTGCCGGGGTTGGGCGCCTACGTGATCGATGCCATCTCGAACCAGGATTTCGCGGTGGTGCGCACGATGGTGTTTCTGGGCTCGCTGCTTTATGTGCTGAGCTACATCGCGATCGACATCGCCTACACGTGGATCGATCCGCGGGTGCGGTTGTCCTGAGGCGCGAAGCGAATGACCCCCATGCTGCCCAAGTTCGTCTTGCTGTGGACCGATGCCGTGATGTGGGCGCTGGTGCTCGCGATGCTTGTCTACGCGCAGTACGTGCAGCGCCGCGCGCCGCTCAAGGCGAGCTGGATCCGGGTGTTCCGCGACGCGCCGGCGTTTGCCTCGGCGATCGTGCTGGCGCTGTGCCTGATCGTCACGCTGTTCGACAGCGTGCATTTCCGTCGGGCGCTGCCGGCAGCGGCGGGCGAGGGCGCTGCCGCCAAGGCAGTGGCCTACGACACGCGCACGCAGTCGGGGCTCGATGCGCTGCTGGGCGGGCTGGTCGCCTCGCGCGAGGCGACCTACTCGCGTCCGCTGGCGTACCAGAGCTTCACGCTGCAGTCGCTGAGCATCGACGGCGAAGTGCGTCGCGTGCCGCCGCGCCTGCTGCACGGCGGCGTGCACCTGAAGGATCCGGCGCAGGAATGGGGCACTGACATCGCCACGCGCGGCGTGGCTGGCCTGGCGCTCGGTGTCGTGCTGGGCGCGCTGCTGTGCGCGGTGTGCGTGCTGGCGCTGGCGCGGCACGCGGGCATCGGCTGGCGCGCTGCCGCGCGTCAGGTGTGGCGCGACGAGACGGTGCTGCGCTGGCGTGCGGCGCTGGGCACGCTGTTCGCGCTGTGCGTGCTGGCGGGCCCGGCCCTGCTGCTGATGAACGACTACCACCTGCTGGGCACCGACCGCACCGGCAACGACGTGTTCTATCAGGCGCTCAAGAGCATCCGCACCGCGTTCGTGATCGGCACGCTGGCCACACTGGCCACGCTGCCGCTGGCCGTGGGGCTGGGGCTGATGGCCGGCTACTTCAGGGGCTGGGTGGACGAGGCGATCCAGTACTTCTACACGGTGCTGTCGTCGGTGCCCAACGTGCTGCTGATCGCGGCGTGCGTGCTGATGGTGCAGGTCTACCTGGACCAGCACCCCGAGCTGTTCGAGACCGGCGCCGAGCGCGCCGACCTGAAGCTGTTCTTGCTGTGCGCCATCCTCGGGCTGACCGGCTGGGCGGGTTTGTGCCGGCTGCTGCGCGCCGAGGCGCTCAAGCTGCGCGAGCTCGAATTCGTGCAGGCGGCGGTGGCCTTTGGCGTGGGGCCGTGGCGCATCATCTGGCGCCACCTGGTGCCCAACGTGATGCACCTGGTGCTGATCACCACGGTGCTCGAGTTCTCGGGGCTGATCCTCTACGAGGCGGTGCTGTCGTACGTGGGCGTGGGCGTCGATCCGTCGATGAACAGCTTCGGCGGCATGATCAATCTGGCGCGCAGCGAGATGAGCCGCGACCCGGTGGTGTGGTGGTCGTTCGCGGCTGCGTTCGGCTTCATGGTCACGCTGGTGCTGGCGGCCAACTTCTTTGCCGACGGCGTACGCGATGCGTTCGATCCGCGCGCCCGGGTGTACCGCGCCCGGCGTCCGGTGGCTGCACCCGCGGCCACCTCTACCGCCAGCACCGACTGAGCCGCCATGCTGAACATCGACAACCTTGGGGTGGTGTTCGACGCGGACGCCGGTCTGGTGCGCGCGATCGACGCTCTGTCGCTGGCCATCGAGCGCGGCGAGACCTTCGCGCTGGTGGGCGAGTCGGGCTGCGGCAAGAGCCTGACCGCGCTGGCGCTGATGCGCTTGCTGCCCGACGCGGGCCACGTCACCGACGGGCGCATCGACATCGACGGGCAAGACACGCTGGCGCTGCCCGAAGCCGCGATGCGCCGGCTGCGTGGCGGGCGCATCGGCATGATCTTTCAGGAGCCGGCCACCAGCTTGAATCCGATCATGCGCATCGGCACGCAGATCGTCGAGGCGATCGAGGCGCACACCGCGCTGCGCGGTGCGGCAGCGCGCGCCAAGGCCATCGAGTGGCTGGACCGGGTGGGCATTCCCGAGCCGGCGCGGCGCATCGACGACTACCCGTTTCGCCTGAGCGGCGGCCAGAAGCAGCGCGTGATGATCGCCATCGCGCTGGCCGCCGAGCCTGACTTCCTGGTGGCCGACGAGCCGACCACCGCGCTCGATGTGGTGATCCAGGCGCAGATCCTCGAGCTGCTCAAGGACTTGCAGCGCGAACAGGGCATGGGCCTGCTGCTGATCACCCACGACCTGGCGGTGGTGGCCGGCATGGCGCAGCGCGTGGCGCTGATGTACGCCGGGCAGATCGTCGAGGTGGCGTCGGCCGCCGAATTCTTTGCCGACCCGCGGCACCCCTACGCACGGCTGCTGATGGAGTCGCTTCCGGGATACAGCAAGCGCGGCGAGCCGCTGGCCGCGATCGGCGGCAGCGTGCCGCCGCTGTCGCAGGTGTTCGCTGGCTGCCGCTTTGCGCCGCGCTGCGACCGGGCGTTCGACCGTTGCCACCGCGAGGCGCCGGTGCTGGCGCCACCGGTCTCGGCGGGCGGCGCCGGAGTGGGCGTGGGCGAGCGACCGCGCGAAGTGCGTTGCTGGTTGCACGCGCCGTCGGGCGGTGGCGCTGGTCAGGCCGGGACGCCGGACGGCGTTGCTCGTCAGGTCGGGCAGTCGGGTCGCGACGTGTCGCAGGCCGCACCGCTCCCTGACGACGTGGCGCCGGCCTTGCCGCCTGTCGCGACGGCGCCAGGCGCGAGGTCGTGGGGCGCGAGTCGCGACACCTCGGCTACGCCCGCCGCCCCGGCCGCAACGACACCGTTGGTCGAACCCGCGCTGCTGCTCGACGTGCAGTCGCTCAGCGTGCGCTTTCCCGTACGCACCGGGCTGCTGCAGCGCGTGACGTCGCACTCGGTGGCGGTGGCCGATGTGTCGCTGACGCTGCCCCGCGGACAAACGCTCGCGCTGGTGGGCGAGTCGGGTTGTGGCAAGACCACCTTGGGCAAGGCCATCGTGCAGTTGTTGCGCGGTCAGGCGGCAATCGAAGGCCGCGCGCTGCTCGATGGGCAAGACCTGTTCGGGTTGCACGGCGAGGCGCTGCGGCTGGCGCGGCGCTCGGTGCAGATGATCTTTCAGGATCCGTATGCATCGCTGAACCCGCGCATGCGGGTGTACGAGGTGCTCGAAGAAGGGCTGCTCACGCTGCGACCCGAGCTCGACGCCGACGCGCGCCGCCAGCGGCTCGAGTCGCTGATCGAGCGCGTGGGCCTGCGCCCCGACGCGCTGCAGCGGCATCCGCACGAGTTTTCCGGCGGGCAGCGCCAGCGGCTGGCGATCGCCCGTGCGCTGGCGGTCGAGCCGCGGTTGATCGTGTGCGACGAGCCGACCTCGGCGCTCGATGTGTCGGTGCAGGCGCAAATCCTCAACCTGCTGCTCGAGCTGCAGCGCGAGCTGGGGCTGTCGTACCTGTTCATCACCCACCACCTCGGCGTGGTCGAGTACATCGCCGATCACGTGGCGGTGATGCAGCGCGGTCGCATCGTTGAGTCGGCCGAGACTGGCGCGTTGCTTGCTCATCCCCGAGAGCCCTACACAAGAGATCTGCTGGCAGCGGTGCCCCGACTCGTGTAGCCCAACCCCACACCCCACTGATGGAGCCGCGATGAAGTACCCCACCAACCCCGTCGCGGCTGTTGTTTGCAGATCAGGATTGGTGGTGTGCGCTGCGGCGGCGTTGTCGAGTGCTCAGGCCCAGCAAACGCTCGACCGTGTCGAGATCACCGGTTCGTCGGTCCGCCGGATCGACGCCGAATCGGCGCTGCCGGTGCAGATCATCAAGCGCGAGACCATCGAACGCAGCGGCTACACCTCCACGGTCGACCTGCTCAAGAACCTGCCCGCGCTGATGGGCGGCACCGCCGAGTCGGGCTCGGTGGGGCTCGAGAGCTACGGCTTTGCGGGCGCGTCGATCCACAACGTCGGCGAGACGCGCACGCTGGTGCTGCTCAACGGGCGGCGGCTTGCGCCGTTTGGCGGGCAGTCGCTCACCGGCTCGAACAACGCGATCGACCTCAACAGCATCCCGATCTCGGCGATCGAGCGCATCGAACTGCTCAGCGATGGAGCGTCGGCGCTGTACGGATCGGACGCCATCGCCGGCGTCATCAACTTCATCACCCGGCGCAGTGGCATCGAGGGCACGGCGACGGCGGGCGTGTCGTACCCACGCGGCGGCGCGCGCGAGACCAACGTCAGCATGACCAAGGGCTTCGGCGACATCGAGGCCGACGGCTTCAGCGTGGTGCTGTCGGCGAGTGCCGACAAGCGCACCTCGCTGGCGGCGAAGGACCGGAAGTTCGCGCGCAGCGGCGAGTTCTTCTTCACCGAAGGCGGACAGAAATACCGCTTCCAGACCGCGTCGAGCCGCAGCATCCCGGCCAACGTGTACGACCAGAGCTACAACCGCTTCAACCCCTACCTGCTGGCCAACGGCAAGTGCCCGGCGCACCACTTCATGGTGTCGAACGCGGATGAGCAGGCCTGCACCTACGACTTCGCCAGCGACCTCGAGATCTACCCCGAGCGCGAACGGCAAAGCCTGACCGCGTCCTTCGACCGCAAGCTCGCAGACGGCGGCGCCACGCTCTTCGGTGACCTGGTGTTCACGCGCAGCAAGTCGCTGTCGACCGTGTCCTACAACCCGAGCGAGGTGGTGATCTCGCCGAGTTCGCCGTACTTTGGGCAGGCCGTGGCCGCCGGCGGCTACAACGACACCGAACTCGGTGGCGTGCTGGCCAGCTACCGTTTCACCGACCTGGGCAAGCGCATCACCGACGACCGCGCCGAGTCGCTGCACATGGTGCTGGGCGTCGAAGGCAAGCTGGGTTCGTGGGACTACAACCTGGCGTACACCCACTCGCAAAGCGTGGTCCGCGGCAGCCTGGCCGATGGCTACGGCTACAACAACCGGGTGCTCGATGCGCTCAACACGGTGGTCGATCCGTTCGCGTTGCCGGGCCAGCAAAGCGACGCGGCGCGTGCGGCCATCGCCAACGCCAAGTACACCGGCTACTGGAACGGCGGCAAGTCGGTGCTCGACGGCGTCGAGGCGCGCGGCAGCACCGAGCTGATGGCGCTGGCCGATGGCCCGCTGCAACTGGGCAGCGGCGTGAGCGTGTTTCGCGAGCAATACGTCTACCAGCCCAGCGCGCTGGCGCAGGGCCTGGGCGGCGACACCCGTTTTGGCGATGACGCGGCCGAGGTGCCGCTCAAGGGATCGCGCCACATCTACGGCGCTTTCGCCGAGCTGGTGGCACCGGTGGCCAAGGGGGTCGAGTTGACGGCGGCGCTGCGCCATGACCACTACTCCGACTTCGGCGGCACCACCAACGCGAAGCTGTCGGGCCGCTGGATGCCGATGTCGGGTTTGCTGCTGCGCGGCTCGGTGGGCACGGGCTACAAGGCGCCGTCGATCTCGCAGGTCAAGGCGGGCCGCCAGAAATACGGCGTGAGCGGCGGCAGCCTGGACTGCGCGCTGGCCGATGGCAACGGCCTCACGCTCAACGATGTGGCGGCTTCGCTGGGCGCGACCTGCCTTGATGGCGCGCAGGCCGACGTGATCGCCTCGGGCAACGCCAAGTTGAAGCCCGAGCGCTCGACGCAGGCCACGCTGGGCTTTCGCATCGAGCCGACCCACACGTTCTCGTTCGGCGCCGATCTGTGGGCGGTGGGCATCCGCGATGCGATCGGCCAGATCGACCAGAACGCGATCCTCAGTGACTACAGCAAGTACGCCGGCAGCTTCACCACCTCGGTCAGTTCATCCACGGGCCAGACGCTGCTGGCGCTGTACCAGCCCAACGTGAACCAGGGCAAGGAACTGCGCACGGGCATCGACTTCGACGTGGCGGGACGTACCAGCATCGCCCGTGGTGTCGATGTCACGTCGCAACTGAACGCGACCTGGATGCTGCGCGACAGCTACCAGACGATGAAGGACGCCGCCTACGCCTCGAGCCTCGGGCGCATGGGCGACAACGGGCAGGTCACCTTCCGCTGGCAGGCGCGCTGGGTGAACACGGTATCCGTGGGTGACTGGCTGCACACGCTGGCGCTGAACTACAAGTCGGGGTACCACGACTTCGATGTGGCTGCCTCGGGGCTGGCTGACGTCAACATCGTGAACGCCGATGGGTCGATCGGCGCCTTGGTCGACACGCTCAAGCGCAACGTGTCCGACTACATCACCATCGACTGGCAAACGAGCTGGCGCCTGTCGCGCGGGTTGCACCTGAACATGGGCTTGCTCAACGTGTTCGACCGCAATCCGCCGCGCTCGCTCACGGTGGGCGGCACCAACCAGGGCTTTCAGACCGGCTACGACGACCGCTACTACGACCCGCGTGGGCGCACCTTCTACGCCAATCTGGCTTACGGCTTTTGAGCCGCACGTCTGAGTCGCCCGCCGGGCACGCCGGTATTTGTTAGCCTTCGCCGCTTTGCAGCCCACAGGCGCGGATTCGATGGATTTTTCAACGCGGCAAGAAAACTCACGCCGCCGATGGACGGGACTGGCTGCCGTGGTTCTGTTTCACCTGCTGCTGGGCTGGGCGCTGATGAACGGCCTGGCTCGCAAGGTGGTCGACAGTGTGAGCGTGCTCGTCGAAACGCGGATCATCGAGGAGACTCAACCGCCCCCGCCGCCACCGCCCCCGCCACCGGTGAAGCCCGCCGCGCCCAAGCCCGTGGTGGCGCGGAAGGCCGCGGCACCGGTACCGAAGAAGACGGAGCCGGCCCCGCCCCAGCGAGCGCCGGTGCCCGCAGCGCTGATGCCGACGCCGCCGGTCTCCCCGCCCGACAATGCCCCCGCGCCCGTGGTGCGCGAGGCGGCTCCCGCGCCGGCACCGGTGGCTCCGCCCAAGCCGGTCGGCCCGGTGGCCGCGGGCATCGCCTGCAGCCGCACGCCGCCGCCGCAGGCGCCCAGCGTGTCGAGCGAGGTGCGTGGCAGCATCTTCGTCATCGGCACGCTCAAGGGCGGCCGGGTGGTGCAGGTGGATGTGGAGCGCACGTCGCTCAAGGGCGTCACCGACCGGCGTGTCATGCGGGCCTTCGTGCAGGCCATCGAGACGGCCATGAAAGAAGGCTACGTGTGCGTTGGCGACGACGTGCAGATCCGCCAGGAGTTCTACTTTGACATTCGCTGACCTTCGGGAGAGTTGCTTCACCATGCTCAAGATCATCCACAACGTCTGGCGTGTCGTGCCGCGCGCAGGCCGGCTGTTCGCCCTGTCGGCGCTCATGGTGCTGGTGGCGCCGCTGCCACCCGCACTCGCGCAGGGCTCCGCTGCGGCGACTGAAGCGGTGGCGGTGCCCGGCGGCAGCGTGACGATCGCACCGTCGGTCCCACCGACCATCGACAACCCCTACGGGCTGGGCGCGCTGTGGGACCAGGGCGACTTCGTGTCCAAGACGACCTTGCTCTTCTTGCTGCTGATGAGCATGGGCAGCTGGTACGTTCTGGTCACCCGGCTGCGCATGAGCTTTCAGCTCGACGGCGACGCCCGCGAAGCCCGCGAGGTGTTCGCCTCGGCGCTCACCTTGCATCAGGGGGCCAAGGGGTTGCGCGAGGGCAGCGCGTTCCGCTTCATCGCCGAGGCTGGCTTGCGTGCGCGCGAGCGGCAGGCCGGCACGGTCACCGCGAACATCGACCGCGACACCTGGCTCACCATGAGCGTGCAGCGCGGCGTCGAGCAAGTGCAGTCGAGGTTGAACGAAGGCCTGGCGGTGCTGGCCACCGTGGGCTCGACGGCGCCTTTCGTCGGGCTGTTCGGCACCGTGTGGGGCATCTATCACGCGCTCACCGCGATCGGCATCGCCGGGCAGGCCAGCATCGACAAGGTGGCCGGGCCGGTGGGCGAGGCGCTCATCATGACGGCCATCGGCCTGGCGGTGGCGGTGCCCGCGGTGCTGGGCTACAACTGGCTGGTGCGCCGCAACAAGGTCACGATGGACGCGGTGCGCAGTTTCAGCGCCGATGTCCACGCGATCCTCGCCGGTGCCAAGGGCGCAGGCTGAAGCGCACGTCACGCCATGGCCATTCATTTCGCCTCCGCCGACGATGACGACGCCGTCATCAGCACCATCAACACCACGCCGCTGGTCGATGTGATGCTGGTTCTGCTGATCATCTTCCTGATCACCATCCCGGTGGTCACGCAGACGGTGGCGCTGTCTCTGCCCAAGGAAGTCAACCGGCCCCGGCAGACCCGCCCCGACAACGTCGAGATCTCGGTCGACCGTGAAGGTGCGGTCTACTGGAACGCGCAGCGGCTGGCCGATCCCACGGCGCTGGCCGCGCGGCTCGAGCAACTCGGCGCGCGTCAGCCGCAACCCGAAGTGCATGTGCGCGGTGACGAGGCCACGCGTTACGAAGCGGTCGGGCGCGTGGTGCTGGCCTGTCAGCGAGCGGGCATCCTGAAGGTGAGCTTTGTCACCCAGCCGCCGGCCAAGGGCTGACTGCACATGTCTCGCACGACCCATCAGGAACTGTCATGGCGATGAATCTCGGCTCAGGCGACGGTGATCCCGAGGTGATGATGGACATCAACACCACGCCGCTGATCGACGTGATGCTGGTGCTGATCATCATGCTGATCATCACGATCCCGGTGCAACTGCATGCGGTCAACCTCAACCTGCCGCAAGGCAAACCGCCCCCGCCGGACAAGCCGCCGGTGGTGGTCACGATCGACATCAACGCAGATGGCACCGTGCTGTGGGACTCGGTGGCCGTGGCCGATCGGGCTGCGCTGGATTTGAAGTTGCGCCAGGTGGCACTTGCTGCGGATCCGCCCGAGGTGCATTTGCGACCGGACGGCCAGGCTGCTTACGGTGCCGTGGCCCGGGTGCTTGCCAGCGCCCAACGGCTGGGGGTGACCCAGCTCGGCGTGGTGGGCAACGAACGGTTCGCGCCCTGAGAACCTGAAGGCTGAGGCGGCTGGTTCGCGATCAACTGCAGCCGCCGCTCTGGCACGCACAGGCGCCAGAGCCGGGGCACATGGCCCCGGGTCGACATCAACCCAGCGCTTGCAGGGCTCGCGCGGTGATCTCTTCGACCGTGCCGGTGCCGCTGATCTTGCTGCAGCGCGGGGCGACGGGGTCGCCCGAAGCCGACCAGTCGGCGTAGTAGGACACGAGCGGACGCGTCTGCTTCTGGTAGACGTCGAGGCGCTTGCGCACGGTTTCTTCCTTGTCGTCATCGCGTTGCACCAGCGCTTCGCCGGTGGCGTCGTCGATGCCTTCAACCTTGGGCGGGTTGTACTTGACGTGGTAGGTGCGACCCGACGCCATGTGCACGCGGCGGCCACTCATGCGCTCGATGATGGCTTCGTCAGGCACGTCGATTTCGAGCACGAGGTCGAGGTTCACGCCGGCAGCCTTCATGGCATCGGCTTGAACGATGGTGCGCGGGAACCCGTCGAACAGGAAACCGTTGGCGCAGTCGGCCTGGGCCAGACGCTCCTTGACCAGACCGATGATGATGTCGTCACCCACCAGACCACCCGAGTCCATCACCTTCTTGGCTGCGACGCCCAGCGGCGTTCCGGCCTTCACGGCAGCGCGAAGCATGTCACCGGTGGAAATCTGGGGGATGCCGAACTTCTGGCAAATGAAGGTGGCTTGCGTTCCTTTGCCCGCGCCGGGAGCACCCAACAGGATCAGTCTCATCGGTGTCTTTCTAGTCTTGGGGTTGAAATAGCGGAGCGGCTCCGCGTGGGCCTTCCAGAATAGCATGGGCCCCCGGGGCCGGCGAGACCACTGCGCAGGCCTCTCAGGACAGCAACTGCCGCACCCGTTCGAGGTCCTGCGGTGTGTCCACGCCGATGCCTGCGGGCGTTTCGCTGCGGTGCACCGCGATGCGTTCGCCGTGCCACAGCACGCGCAGTTGCTCGAGCGATTCAACGGTCTCCAGCGGGCTGACTTCCAGCGTGGGAAAGCGCCGCAGGAAACCGGCCCTAAACGCATAGATGCCGATGTGGCGCAGCGGAGCGACGCTGCCGATGCCGGGCGCTCCGGCCGCGCTGCCATCGCGCCACCAGGGAATCGGCGCGCGCGAAAAGTACAACGCCCGGTCCTGTCTGTCGCAAACCACCTTGACCACGTTCGGGTTGGCCAGATCGGCGGGGTCGTTCATGGCGTGTGCCGCGGTGGCGACCACGCAGTCACCGTGCGTTTGCATCAGCGCGGCCACCGCGTCGATCAGCGCGGGCTCGATGAGCGGCTCGTCACCCTGGACATTGACGACCACCTCATCGCCATCGAGCCCGAGCAGCTCGCAGGCCTCGGCCAGACGGTCGCTGCCGGTGGCGTGGTCGGAGCGCGTGAGCACGGCGCGCACCTGGTGCGCGGTGCACGCTTCGATGATTTCGGCGTCATCGGCGGCCACAACGACTTGTCTCGCGCCCGACAACGCGGCGCGGCGCGCCACGCGCACCACCATGGGCAGCCCGGCGATGTCAGCCAGCGGCTTGCGTGGCAGGCGGCTGGAAGACAGCCGCGCCGGGATCAGCACCGAGTAACTCATGTCGGATCGGCGTGGTCGTCGAGCACGGAGTCTGAAAAGGCGCTGGCGGGCGGCTCGCCGCTGATCGCTCGCGCCTCGCTTTCAAGCATCACCGGGATGCCGTCGCGCACCGGAAACGCCAACCGGTCGGCGTGGCAGACCAGTTCCTGGCGCTCCTGGGCCGGGGGACGCCAGTGATCGAGCGGGCCCTTGCAGATCGGGCACACCAGCAAGTTAAGCAGTCGGGTATCCATCTCGAATCCTGATCGTGGGAGGTGAGGGCAGCAGGGCCCGTAGTGCCGCATGGAAGCCTGCGTCGCACTGAAAGTCTAGCGGGGCGACCCAGATCTGCGGACGCGCACCGGCATGGCACCAGCGCTGCGGTGGCAGCTTGACCGCATCCTTCTCGGTGACGATCACATGGGCGGCGTGCTCGGGCCAAGGCGGTGCCGGGTAGTCGTGGTGATCCGGCAGGGGCAGCGGCGTGAAGCGCAGGCCGGTCGCGCTCAGCATGTCGAAAAACCGTTGAGGATGCGCCAGACCCGCTGCGGCCACCACAGGTTCATCAGCGCTGGCGAGCGTTTGCAGCGCAGCCGATGTGGCTCGCTCGCCGGCCCACCACCCTGCCAGTTGCACCAGACCGCCGATTTGCCGTCGCGCCAGATGCCCCGGCCACGGCGTCGACGCCCCTGGCGCGTTGTAGAGCACGACCGTGCGCTCTGGCGGTTGTGCCGTGAGCGGCTCGCGCAAGGGCCCGGCGGGCAGCAGCCAGCCGTTGCCGGCGCCGCGTTCATCGAACACGATGACCTGCGCAGCACGGGGCATCTTGAGATGCTGCAAGCCGTCGTCGGCCACCAGGATGTCGACCCTGGGGTGCGCGGCCAGCGCGTTCCTGGCAACGGCCACACGATCGGCGCCGACAAACACGGGCACGCCGGAGCGCAGTCGCAACAGCAAGGGCTCGTCTCCCGTCAGGGCGACCGAGGAGCCAGGTTGCACCTCCATCAGAGGCGGGGCGCTGGGCGCGCGGCCGTAGCCCCGAGAGATGATGGCCGGGGTCCAGCCTCCGTCTTGCAGCCAGCGCACCACCGCCAGCACCGTGGGCGTC
The DNA here is from genome assembly GCA_002281415.1 of Burkholderiales bacterium 28-67-8. Classification (GTDB taxonomy): domain Bacteria; phylum Pseudomonadota; class Gammaproteobacteria; order Burkholderiales; family Burkholderiaceae_C; genus PBB1. The sequence goes on from NCFZ01000026.1 coordinate 13,839, forward strand.
TTGCCGGCACCGCCCGCGATCAGGTTGCCGACCACGACGACCGGAACCTGCAGGGAACTTGTCCGGAAGACACGAAGCTCGTACGCAAACCGGCGCAGCCCGACGACCGCACGGAAGATCGCCGACAGTGGCCACAGCGCCATCGCCAGCAGCCCCCGGCTCAGCCACGCCCGCTGCAGGACCTCTTGCATGGTGCTTGACTCAGCGCAGAGCGGCTGCGTCAAGTGACCGGACATCGGCCGATGGCAACCCGTCAGAGTACCGACCGCTGCGCCGGATCACTGGGCACCCGGCGCCGGCCGCTGGGCTGCAAAGGTCAATCGAGCCAGACCCGCGCGACGCGCTGCATCCATCACGTTGATCACGCTTTGATGCGCCGAAGTGGCGTCTGCCGAGATGATGACGGGGACATCGTGCTGCCCCGCTGCTGCGCGGACAAGTTCAGCGCTGAGCAATTCGACACTGCGGCCGTCCACCGCCTGACCATTGACCGCGTACCGCCCGTCAGAGGCCACGGCGACGCTGATCGTGCGGGGGCGTTCGCGGGGCTGCTCGGCGTCGGCTGTCGGCAGCGTGACCTGAAGCTCAGTGAACTTCGAGTAGGTGGTCGACAGCATCAGGAAGATCAACACCACGAGAAGCACATCGATGAACGGAATCAGGTTGATTTCCGGATCCTCGGCGCGCGACTTGCGAAAGTTCATCGCCATGGCGTGATCAGTTTGCCGGCCGCGACGTCGAAAAGCGCATCAGGTGAGGGGTGAGCCGCTCGCAAGCTTGCTCGAGGTCCAGCGTGTAGGCATCGACCCGGCCCTTGAAGTGCCGGTAGGCCATCAGCGAGGGAATCGCCACCATCAGCCCGAAGGCCGTGTTGTAGAGCGCCATCGAGATGCCGTGCGCCAGCACCGCGGGGTTGTTGGCGCCGGTGGGCGCTTGCGAGCCGAAGATCTCGATCATGCCGATCACGGTGCCCAGCAGGCCCAGCAGCGGGGCTGTTGAGGCGATGGTTCCCAGCGGGTTGAGGTAGCGCTCGAGCCGATGCACCGCGGCACGCCCGGCCGACTCGAACACATCGCGCATCGCCACTTCGGTGATGCGAGGCTCGGCAATCACTGCGCGCAGCCCGCTCGCGAGTACGGCGCCCAGAACCGAGTTGTCGGCCAGTTTGTTCACGACATCCGCCGAGGGCAGCCGTGCCCGGGTCACCGAGACCACCTCGTCGAGCAACTGAGAGGGAGCGACCCTGGAGGCGCGCAGGCTGAACAGCCGTTCCATGATCAGCGCGAGCGCGGCAATCGAACAAAAAATCAAGGGCCAGATTGGCCAGCCAGCGGCTTGTATGATCGAAAACACGTGGTGATTTCCCGCACTTTGGCGATGGCAAAAGGGCCCAAAAGCGAATCGATTATGGCTCGCTTCGTCCCGTCAAAACAGGTTGCTCGCGACCCAATGGATGTGCACCGTTTCTGTGGATAACTTTGTGGGTAAGCGGGCTGCGGTGGTCTCCGAGCCGCAATTTCAAAGGCTGCAATACAAATTGCCCATTTCGGCGGCACGATTAAGGCGATGCGAATCAACAACTTGAGCGTTTTTGACCGTTTCATGACGGCTTGCACGGGCCGCTTCCGCTTGTCTGACGCGGGTGTGGAGTTGTCGGGCCGCGCCAGCTCTGGATTTGAGCTTGGTTGAGCCGTTCGAGCCGCCGCAGCCGCGCGTGATCTGGAGCGTGGCCTCGCTGGTCCACGCGGTCGCTGACGCGCTGGCGGCACGGTTTTCAGCATGCACCGTGGCGGGCGAGTTGTCGGGCTTCACGCGTGCCTCCAGCGGTCACTGCTACTTCACGCTCAAGGACTGCAACGGCGAGTCAGCGTCACTGCGCTGCGCCATGTTCAAGCGCGCGGGAGGCCTGCTGCAGTTTCTTCCGACCGATGGTCAGCAGGTGCAACTTCGGGGTCGTCTGGGTGTTTACGAGCCGCGTGGCGAATTGCAGTTCATCGTCGAGTCGATGCAACGAAGCGGCGAGGGTGCGCTCTACGAGAAGTTTCTGTTGCTCAAGCGAAAGCTGGAGCAACAGGGCCTGTTCGACGAGTCACGCAAGCGGGTGCTTCCGCTGTGGCCGCGGCGCGTTGGTGTGGTCACGTCGCTGGACGCTGCGGCCTTGCATGACGTGACGTCTTCGTTCGCACGCCGATTGCCCCACGTGGAGCTGATCGTCTACCCAAGTCCGGTACAAGGCGCCCAGGCGCCAGACGCGCTGGTGGCGGCCATCTTGAGCGCCGGGACCCGGCGCGAGGTCGACATCCTGCTGGTGTGCCGCGGCGGGGGATCGATCGAAGACCTGTGGGCCTTCAATGATGAACGTGTGGTGCGAGCGGTGGCGGATTGCCCGATCCCCGTGATCAGCGGCGTGGGGCACGAGACCGATGTCACGCTGGTGGATTTCGCAGCCGACCTGCGCGCCCCGACCCCCACGGCGGCTGCGGAGTTGTGCGCGCGGTCCGCGCGGGATGCCGCAGCCGACCTGGCCCGTCTCGCGGCCGCCATGCAAAGGCGTGTGCGTCAGGCGCTGGACACGCAGGCTCAGCGCGTGGACAGCGTGGCGGTCCGTTTGCTCAGGCCTGCCGAGGCGCTCCACCGGCACACGCGCGTGCTTGATACGCACTCGTACCGGTTGGTCACGGCAGCGCACCGAGCCCTGGACGCCGCTCATCAGGATTTGCATGCCATGTCCGAAGGCTTGAAGCGCGCGACAGCCGGGTCGCTGCAGGTTGCCACGCATCGCATCGATCGCCTTGGCGAGCGGCTTCGAGGGTTGGATCCGGATGCTGTTCTCAAGCGCGGATACGCATGGCTGCTCGACGACGACGGGCGGGCGTTGACGTCGGCGAGGCAGTTGTCCGTCGGGCAGGCGCTGCGGGCCGTGCTGTCTGACGGCGAGGCGGTTGCATGTGTCACTTCAGTGACTCCACGCGAGTGACCGGTGCCTCTGCCTACAATCGTTTCGAGAAGTTTTTCAACTGCTTCAGTCTCACCAAAAGGACGACGATGGAACATACCCTGCCCGCATTGCCCTACGCGCTCGACGCGCTGGCTCCACACCTCAGCCAGGAAACTCTCGAGTACCACTACGGCAAGCATCACAACGCCTACGTGGTGAACCTGAACAACCTGCAAAAAGGCACCGAGTTCGAAACCCTGAGCCTCGAGGACATCGTGAAGAAGTCTTCCGGAGGCGTGTACAACAACTCGGCGCAGGTTTGGAACCACACCTTCTTCTGGAACTGCATGAAGCCGGCTGGCGGCGGTGAGCCTCAAGGTGCGCTGGCTGCTGCGATCAATGC
>NCFZ01000026.1:17191-31576 GCA_002281415.1 Burkholderiales bacterium 28-67-8
AGGAAGCGTTTACCAAGAGCGCCGTGGGCAACTTCGGTTCGGGCTGGACCTGGCTGGTCAAGAAGGCCGATGGTTCGGTCGACATCGTCAACACCGGCGCTGCGGGCACGCCGCTGACCTCGGCAGACAAGGCCTTGCTCACGGTGGATGTGTGGGAGCACGCCTATTACATCGACTACCGCAACCAGCGTCCCAAGTGGGTCGAGACGTTTTTGACCTCGCTGGTCAACTGGAAGTTTGCGGAAGCCAATTTCGCCTGAGGCAGACTCCGGGTGCACGCGAGAAACCGGCCGCAAGGCCGGTTTTTTGATGGCCGATTCGCTTCAAGGCTGAAATGGTGCGCCCTTGAGCCTGAAGCCCGCTGAGACACCACGCTTGGCGAACCATCCGTCGTTCATCTCCAGCACCATGCGCACGGGTCTGGACGAGCAGTGGCTGTCAAGCGTGCGCGGCTTCATGTGCTCGATGTTGACGATCGTTCCGTCGTTGGCAACGAAGGCGACGTCCAGCGCAATCAGCGTGTTCTTCATCCAGAAACACTGCTGCTCGGGGCGCTCGAAGACGAACAGCATCCCGTGGGTGTTGGCCATGGCCTCCCGGAACATCAGCCCGGTGGCGCGCTCCTGCGGCGTTTGCGCCACCTCAGCGGTGATGTTGTGGATGCCCGCGTTGAGCGTGATCGTCGGCAGATTCTGTGCTGACGATTGAGCCTGCGCACATGGCGACAAGCACAGCATGGCGGTCCAGATGAAGAGGCCTATGGTTCGGGGGGTCATGATTTCCGGGCGATCGATCGGGTTTCCCCCGCCACCAGCTGGCAGGCTTCCAGGCGATGGTAGGTGCATCTCACGATGCGGACCTTCGATGTCGCTGAACTAGAATCGACCGGTCGTAAATCGATCCTTTTGTCTGGCACGCGTTTCAATGTTTCCGGAGCTGAAAGCCCATGTATCAACACATCAAAGTACCTAGCAACGGCGAGAAGATCACGGTCAATGCTGACTTTTCCCTGAACGTCCCGGACCACCCGATCATTCCCTACATCGAAGGCGATGGCACTGGCTTCGACATCACCCCCGTGATGATCAAGGTGGTTGATGCGGCGGTTGCAAAGGCCTACGCCGGCAAGAAGCAGATTCGTTGGATGGAGATCTACGCTGGCGAGAAGTCGACTCGGATCTACGGTCCGGACGTGTGGCTGCCGTCCGAGACCCTCGAGGTGCTGAAATGCTTCGTCGTGTCGATCAAGGGCCCGTTGACAACGCCGGTCGGTGGCGGTATCCGCTCGCTGAACGTCGCGCTGCGTCAGGAGCTCGACCTCTATGTTTGCCTGCGCCCTATCCAGTACTTCACGGGGGTGCCATCGCCCGTCAAGGAGCCTGAAAAGACCAACATGGTGATCTTCCGCGAGAACTCGGAAGATATCTACGCCGGTATCGAGTTCGAAGCGCAGAGTGAAAAGGCCAAGCGCCTGATCAAGATCTTGCAAGAAGATTTCGGCGTCAAGAAAATCCGCTTCCCTGAAACCTCCGGCATCGGCATCAAGCCCGTATCGAAGGAAGGGACCGAGCGACTGGTGCGCAAGGCGATCCAGTACGCCATCGACAACGACAAATCGTCTGTCACCCTGGTCCACAAGGGCAACATCATGAAATTCACCGAAGGTGGATTCCGTGACTGGGGCTACAACCTGGCGCAAACCGAGTTCGGCGCACAGCTGGTTGACGGCGGCCCATGGTGCAAGTTCAAGAACCCGAAGTCGGGCAACGACATCGTGGTCAAGGACGTCATCGCCGATGCCTTCTTGCAGCAGATCCTGTTGCGCCCCGCCGAGTACTCGGTGATTGCCACCCTCAACCTGAACGGCGACTACGTGTCAGACGCGCTTGCCGCACAGGTCGGTGGAATCGGTATCGCTCCGGGAGCCAACCTGAGTGACTCGGTGGCCATGTTCGAGGCCACTCACGGCACCGCCCCGAAATACGCGGGCAAGGACTACGTCAATCCGGGTTCCGAGATCCTGTCGGCTGAGATGATGCTGCGTCATATGGGCTGGGTGGAAGCGGCTGACCTGATCATCAGCTCCATGAAGAAATCCATCCTGTCGAGAAAGGTCACTTATGACTTCGCACGCCTGATGGAAGGCGCGACCCAGGTTTCCTGCTCCGGGTTCGGGCAGGTGATGATCGACCACATGTGATCCGGTAGCCAAGGCGACCGCACGTAAAAAAACCCGCCATCCGGCGGGTTTTTCTTTGGGCGCTGATCGGATCTGACTCGCCTCGTTTCAGGGGCAGGATCAAAGGTGCTCTTCGAGGCTTGCGACCACAACAACCGCCACATCCACCGGGACAATGTTGTGGGCAAGTTGCCCCTTGGGGCCTTGGATCAGTTCGTAGCTGACTTTTCCACCCTGCTTGAGCGTCTTGAAGCCATCCATCTGGATGGCTGAAAAGTGGGCAAAAACATCAACGCCTCCGCCCTCAGGCTCGATAAAACCAAAGCCTTTGGCATCGTTGAACCACTTGACTGTGCCTGTGGCCATGACGAGACCCTGATTGCTGCGATGGGCGATTCTCTGGCCACCGTCGAGCGAGTGTCAAGCGCGTGGGGGGGCCACGGAGGCCCGTCCGGACGGTGTGCTCGCCACGGATGACTCGTCGAGTCGATGGCTAAGATGCACCCGATCGGCGCTCCAGTTCGGGGGTTTCGTTCCCGCCAGATGACCCAACATTCAACTTGCCCGAGAGCGGGTATTCATGTCGATAGAATGAATCATGGCCTCTGAAAAACCCATTCCTAAACCCTCGGTTCCTGGGTCCCCGATCGAAGACACTCCGGGCTCGGTGGTGGTTGACCGCCAGGTGGCGAAGGTCGATCCCCCTCGCATGTATCAGGTGATCCTTCTCAACGACGACTACACCCCCATGGAGTTCGTTGTGATGGTTCTTCAAGAGTATTTCAATCGAGATCTCGAGAGCGCGACGCAGATCATGTTGAGGATTCATCACGACGGGCGAGGAGTGTGTGGCGTTTTTTCCAAGGACGTCGCCGCGACGAAAGTTGAGTTGGTTTTGGCCGCTGCGCGTCGTGGCGGCCACCCATTGCAATGCATTATGGAGACCGCATGATTGCGCAGGAACTTGAAGTCAGTCTGCACATGGCGTTTGTAGAGGCTCGCCAGCAGCGCCACGAATTCATCACCGTTGAGCACCTGCTCATGGCGTTGCTTGACAACCCGTCGGCCGCTGAAGTGTTGCGCGCCTGCTCGGCCAATACCGACGATCTGCGCAAGAGCCTTGCCCAGTTCATCAAGGAGAACACGCCGACGGTGGGTGGGGTTGACGAGGTCGACACACAGCCCACTCTGGGCTTCCAGAGGGTGATTCAGCGCGCGATCATGCACGTGCAATCGACCGGTAGTGGCAAGAAGGAAGTGACAGGCGCCAACGTGCTCGTTGCCATCTTCGGGGAGAAGGACTCCCACGCGGTGTACTACCTTCACCAGCAGGGCGTGTCGCGCCTCGACGTCGTCAATTTCATCGCTCACGGCATCAAGAAGTCGGAACCGCCTGAATCGGCAAAGCCCAGCGAGGCCGCCCCGACCTCCAGCGAGAGCGAGAAGGACGAGTCCGACGGCAAGGGCTCTGCGCTCGACCAGTTCACACAGAACCTGAACCAGCTGGCTCGCGACGGAAAGATCGATCCACTGATCGGCCGCGAGGTCGAGGTGGAGCGGGTCATTCAGGTCCTGTGCCGTCGGCGCAAGAACAATCCGTTGCTGGTGGGCGAGGCAGGTGTGGGCAAGACGGCCATTGCCGAGGGTCTGGCCTGGCGTATCACCGAGGGCGACGTGCCGGAGGTGCTGGCCGACGCCACGGTCTACTCGCTGGACATGGGAGCTTTGCTGGCCGGTACCAAGTACCGCGGCGATTTCGAGCAGCGGCTCAAGAGCGTGTTGAAAACGCTCAAGGAGCAGCCTCATGCCGTGCTCTTCATCGACGAAATCCACACGCTGATTGGCGCTGGCGCTGCGTCTGGTGGAACGCTCGACGCGAGCAACCTGCTCAAGCCGGCCTTGAGTTCCGGGGCGATGAAGTGCATCGGGGCCACCACATTCAGTGAGTACCGAGGCATCTTCGAGAAAGACGCTGCGCTGTCGCGTCGGTTCCAGAAGATCGATGTGGCCGAGCCATCCGTCGAGCAGACGATCGAAATCCTCAAGGGCCTGAAGTCCCGTTTTGAAGAGCATCACAGCGTCAAATACGCCCTGGGTGCCTTGCAGGCAGCTGCCGAGTTGTCGGCGAAGTTCATCAACGATCGGCATCTGCCCGACAAGGCGATCGACGTGATTGACGAGGCGGGTGCCGCGCAGCGCATCTTGCCCAAGAGCAAGCAGAAGAAAACCATCACCCGTAACGAGGTGGAAGAGATCGTGGCGAAGATCGCTCGCATCCCGCCGGCGAGCGTGTCCAATGACGACCGCTCCAAGCTCAAAAGTCTGGACCGCGACCTCAAGAATGTCGTGTTTGGTCAGGACCCGGCCATTGAGGCCCTGTCCTCGGCGATCAAGATGGCCCGTTCAGGCCTCGGCAAGCCCGACCGGCCGATCGGCTCGTTTCTGTTCTCGGGCCCCACCGGCGTGGGCAAGACCGAGGTGGCCAAACAATTGGCCTACGTGCTCGGGATCGAGTTGATCCGCTTCGACATGAGCGAGTACATGGAACGCCATGCGGTCAGCCGTCTGATCGGTGCGCCACCGGGGTATGTCGGCTTCGATCAGGGTGGCTTGTTGACCGAGGCGGTCACGAAGAAGCCGCACTGCGTGTTGCTGCTCGATGAGATCGAGAAAGCTCACCCGGACGTTTTCAACGTGCTTCTGCAGGTGATGGACCACGGGACCCTGACTGACAACAACGGCAGGAAGGCTGACTTCCGCAACGTGATCATCGTCATGACCACCAATGCTGGTGCCGAGACGATGAACAAGTCGACGATCGGGTTCACCACGCTGCGTGAACAGGGCGATGAGATGGCCGACGTCAAGCGCATGTTCACGCCTGAATTCCGCAACCGCCTCGATGCGGTGGTGAGTTTCCGTGCGCTCAACGAGGAAATCATCCTGCGAGTGGTCGACAAGTTCCTGCTGCAGCTCGAGGCCCAGTTGGCGGAGAAAAAGGTCGACGTGACTTTCACCGACGAGTTGCGTAAGCATCTCGCCAAGAAGGGTTTCGATCCACTGATGGGTGCTCGCCCGATGCAGCGCTTGATTCAGGACACCATCCGCCGTGCACTGGCCGACGAGCTGCTGTTTGGCAGTCTGGTCGATGGCGGCCGGTTGACGGTGGATGTGGATGCGGACGGCAAGACGGTTCTCGACATCCAGCCGTCCAAGCGCAGCGACAAACCCAAGGCGGAGCCTGCGACCACGGTCTGACGTTCTGGTCGAACTCCCAAGCGCCGGCATCCTGATGACAGGACGCCGGCGCTTTTTCATGGCGCCACGAAATCCGAGGGATCCTGCTCGTAGTAGTTTTTCAGGAGCGAGTAAACGTCCGGAAATTCCGATCGCAGACTGAGGGGGGCCACAAAGAAGCACTCCGTGGTGACGGCGAAGAACTCATCGATGGACTGCGCCGCATACGGGTCGAGGTCACTCGGCATGCACGCTCGCACGGTCGCGCAAAAGCGCTCGTAAGCCGATCCCATCCCCTGCTGCCAATGATCCCGGGTTTGCCGGTCTGGCAACGGCGGTGTGCCGTTGGCGGCACCATCGGCCATGTCGATCACGTGGGCGAACTCATGGATGGCGACGTTGTAGCCCCACTCGCATGACTCGCCGGCTGCTTCGACGTCGCACCAAGACAGCATGACCGGACCGCCTTGCATGGCCTCGCCCGAAAGCTCTTCTTCGAACTGATGGACGATGCCGTCCTCGTCCGTCTCTTCACGTCGAGCGAGGACCTGGTCACGGTGCACGACGATGCCCACGAAGCCGTCGTAAAGACCCAGCCCGAGGTTCAGCACTGGCAGCGCCGCCTGGGCGGCGATTGCCACTGCCATCTCATCGGTTACCGACAGTTCGTCCGCTCCGAAGAATTCCTTTCGGGCGAGAAACAGCGCTGCGAGTTCGCGCAACCGGGCCTGGTCCGATGCGCTGCGCCATGCGAGGAACGGGTGGCGTTCGAGCGTGAGTTGCCACAACCCGCCGGGAATTGGTCGCCTGCGCAGCGTCCAGCCATCTGACCAGCGCTTGAAGGCGAGCCTGACACGCCCGTACAGGCTCAAGCCACCGGACACGCCCGTGACAAGCGCGTCAGCCCGTCTTGATTCCAGCGCAGCACCTGGGCACGGGGCGGGTTGGCGTGGTCGACGTCCCAGTCGCTGAGAACCTGACGCTCGAACCCCGGGGCCAGTACGTCACTGCCAGGCATGTGGGTGTGACCGTGAATGATCAGCGGCGTACCTGCTTCGTGCATCCAGCGCACAGCGGTCACCGTATCGATGTCGAAGTACTGACCCACCACCTGCTCGCGCTTGCGGCGCTCACTTTCCTCGCGAATGTGGCGCGCAGCCTTGCGCCGCTCTGCCAGCGGTCGTGAGAGAAACTCGGCGCGCCAGGCCGGGTTGCGCACCTGAGTCCGAAAGCGCTGATAGTCGACATCAGACAGACACAACGCATCGCCGTGCGTGAGCATCACCCGCTGACCGAAACCGATCATCACGGTCGGGTCGGACAGCGCCATCAGGCCACAGGCCTTGAGCATGTCTGCACCGACCAGGAAGTCGCGATTGCCCATCATGAATCCAAGCGTCCGACGCGAGGCCGCATCGCTGAGCAGGTCGGCACAACGCGCCTCGAAACCTTCATGGCGCGAGTCATCTCCGACCCACACCTCGAACAGATCGCCGAGGATGAAAACCGCGTCGGCCGTCGTGGTCGTCAGGTACGACGCAAACGCATCGAAGGTCTTCGGCGTGTTTTCATCAAGATGCAGGTCGCTGATGAATTCGATCGAGGACCAGTCGGCCGCGGCCTCAACCTCCCAGAACGTGGGCAGGGCGGTTGGGCCGTCGGCGCTCATTTCGCGACTCAGACCGCGACAGCCTTGGTGATCGTGACGGCGTCGTTCGGCACGTCATCGTGGTGGCCCTTGCGGCCGGTCTTGACGCCTTCGATGGCATCGACCACCTCGGTGCCGCCAATCACGCGCCCGAACACCGCGTAACCCCAGCCGCTTTGGGTTTCGCTCTTGAAGTTCAGGAACTCGTTGTCGTTGGCATTGATGAAGAACTGGGCCGTCGCCGAGTGGGGATCAGAGGTCCGGGCCATGGCCAACGTGTAGCGCTGGTTCTTCAACCCGTTGCCGGCTTCGTTGGCGATCGGCGCTGCGCAAGGCTTTTGCTTCATGTCGGCATCAAAGCCGCCGCCCTGGATCATGAAACCCTTGATCACGCGGTGAAAGATGGTGCCGTCGAAGTGGCCGCTTTGAACGTACGACAGGAAATTGGCGGTGCTCAGTGGCGCCTTGACGTCGTCAAGTTCAACCAGGATCAGGCCGTGCGAGGTGTGCAGTTCAACGTTCTTGCTCATGATGTCTCTTGATGGGTTGGTAAGGGGTTGTGCAGATGTATTTGGGGCGTCGGTAAGCCTGGCTCAGGGCTTCATGACCACCATCTTGGTGATCACGATCGGCTCGACGGGGACGTCTTGAAACGGGCCCTTGTTGCCGGTCCTGACCGCGCGAATCTTGTCGACCACGTCCATGCCGGAGACGACCTTGCCGAACACCGCGTAGCCGTTGCCATCAGGCGAATTGGCTGCGTTGAGAAAGCCGTTGTCCTTGACGTTGATGAAGAACTGCGCCGTGGCGGAATTCGGGTCCATCGTTCTCGCCATGGCGACCGTGCCGCGCTGGTTGAGCAGTCCGTTCTTGCTTCCCAGTCCGATCGGCGCGCGGGTGGTCTTTTCCTTCATCTCGGTCGAAAAGCCGCCACCCTGGATCATGAAGTTTTCGATGACGCGGTGAAACACCGTGCCGTTGTAGTGACCGGCGTTCACGTACTGCACGAAGTTGTCGACGGTCTTGGGCGCTTTGCCAGCGTCAAGTTCCAAGACGACTTCGCCCAGGCTCGTCGACATGGCCACTTTCTGGGCCCAAACCGACGCGGACATGGCAGTCAAAGCCAGCGACAAAACCGAGGCGAGTGCAAAAGATGGATGGCGCATTGAGGTGACTCCGAGGTATCGATGGGACGCCGATGGCGCTTCAGGGTGCAGGCTTTTGGCTTCGCGATTCAGTCAACTCACGCAGCACCGACAGCCGCGCAGGAATGCCCGAACTGGCCGGGTCGAGCTTCTGGGCCTTTTGGTAGGCCTGACGCGCCAGTTGTGCGTAAACGTCGCCCAAATTCAGGTAGGCCACCGCCAGACCCGGGTTGGCGCGAATGGCACCCTCGAGGGCCGTACGAGCCTTTTCGAACTCTCCTGAAGCGGCGTAGAGCACCGCCAGGTTGTTGTAGGGCTCGGGCAGTTCGGGAAACTCTTCGGTGAGGCTTTGAAAAACGACCAGCGCCTCGCTCGTGCGGCGCACTTCCACGAGCAGCACGCCCTTGAGGAATCTCAACTCGGGGGACGCCGTCCGGTTCACCAGCAGCTTGTCGAGTCGGGCAAAGGCTTCGGTTTGCTGACCTGCCCGAAACATCTGGGCGATGTCCGCGGCTTCGTTGGCCCTGACAGGTGCGGCGAAGGTCAACGAAAGCAGCAGCGCGAAGATCGCGGAGATGGCAAAACGGCACACAGGCATGGCGTGATTCAGGCGGGGCGAGCGGGTGTTGTGAGGGTGGCTGGCGGCCGGTTCAGAAACGACCCGCCGCTATACTGATTTTGCTCAGGATTGTAGGTGTGCGACATTCGCCGCCTCGCGATCCGGTCATTGGCGCTGCCGTCGGGCAGATGCCCTTCCGATTGGCTCGCAAACGTCCTGACCACTCCTCGAAACATCGTGCTGCGCCGCCCGGGCGCGGCCATCAAACCCGGCCCATGACGCTGCGCATCTTCAATTCGCTGACTCGCGAAGTCGAAACCTTCTCGCCGATAGACCCTCGCCGCGTGCGCATGTATGTGTGCGGCATGACGATCTACGACTATTGCCACGTCGGGCACGCCCGATTCATGATGGCCTTCGACGTGGTGCGCCGCTGGTTGGATGTGCTCGGTTACGACGTCACCTACGTGCGCAACATCACCGACATCGACGACAAGATCATCAAGCGAGCCGTCGAGCGCCACATCACGATTCGCCAGCTGACCGACGAGATGACGGTGGCCATGCACGAAGACGTGGCTGCCTTGGGCATCTTGCCGCCCACGCACGAGCCGCGCGCCACCGAATACGTGCCCGAAATGTTGTCGATGATCGCCACGCTCGAGGCTAAGGGGCTGGCCTACCGATCGACCAACGGCGACATGAACTACGCGGTGCGCAAGTTCCCGAACTACGGTCGGTTGTCGGGCAAGTCGCTGGACCAGTTGCGCGCCGGCGAACGGGTGGCGGTGGCTGACGGCAAGGAAGATCCGCTCGACTTCGTGCTCTGGAAGTCCGCGAAGGACAGCGAGCCCGACGATGCCAAGTGGGACAGCCCCTTCGGCCGTGGCCGCCCGGGCTGGCACATCGAGTGTTCGGCGATGGGCTGCGCGCTGCTCGGCGAGCATTTCGACATCCACGGCGGCGGCCTTGATCTGCAGTTTCCGCACCACGAGAACGAGATCGCTCAAAGCGAGGGTGCCACCGGGCGACCGTTCGTCAACGTGTGGATGCACAACGGCTTTCTCAATGTCGACAACGAGAAGATGTCGAAGTCGCTGGGCAACTTCTTCACCATTCGTGATGTGCTCAAGCGCTACGACGGTGAGACGGTGCGCTTCTTCATGCTGCGCACGCACTACCGTAGCCCGTTCAACTTCAGCGACGCCAACCTCGACGATGCGCGGCAGGCCCTGCGTCGCATCTACACGGCGCTGGCCAGCGTCGATGTGCCTGATGACCACGTCGACCCGATCGACTGGTCGCAGCCGCAAGCGGCGCAATTTCGCAGCGAGATGAACGAGGACTTCAACACCCCTGGCGCGGTGGCGGTGTTGTTCGATCTGGCCGGCGAGGTGAACCGCACGCAGTCGGCGAAGGCCGCCGCCTTGCTCAAGGCGCTGGGTGCCACGCTGGGCCTGCTGCAGCAACCGGCGCGTGGTTATCTGCAGTCCGGCAGCGGGCTGGACGAGTCGCGCATCGACGCGTTGATTGCCGAGCGCAACGCCGCCAAGGCCGCGCGCGACTTTGGTCGGGCTGACCAGATCCGCAAGGAACTGGCCGAGCACTCCATCTTGCTGCAAGACTCGGCCCAAGGCACCACCTGGGTCAAGGCATGACCGTCTCGGCCGCCTTGTCCGATACCGGCGTCTGGGAGGATGCCTGCAAGCATCTCGCCAAGCGCGATCGGGTGATGTGCAAGCTGATTCCGACGCTGAGTTCTCGGCGGCTGCAAAGCCGGGGCGATGCGTTCACCACGCTGGCGCGGTCGATCGTGGGTCAGCAGATTTCGGTCAAGTCGGCGCAGGCCGTGTGGGACCGCTTCGTGGCGGCGATGCCGGGTGCCTCGACGCCCTTGCAGCCGGAAAACCTGCTGCGTTTGCCCATTGCTGATCTGCGATTGGCCGGGCTGTCGGCGCGCAAGGCCGAGTACCTCAACGATCTGGCGCGGCATTTCGCGGCGGGCTCGGTGCGCGAGCATGAGTGGGCCCAGATGCCCGACGAGGCCATCATAAAACAGCTTGTTGAAATCCGGGGCATCGGCCGCTGGACGGCAGAGATGTTCCTGATCTTTCACCTGATGCGCGCCGATGTGCTGCCGCTGGACGACGTCGGTCTCATCAAGGGCATCAGCGTCAACTACTTCAGCGGCGAGCCGGTTTCGCGCGCTGAAGCCCGTGAGGTGGGAGACGCCTGGGCGCCTTATCGGACGGTGGCCACCTGGTTCATCTGGCGAAGCCTCGACCCGCTGCCGGTAGACTACTGAGGCACTGTTGAGGCGGCATCCGTTGCCCCTTTTTGCGAGATTTCACACGAATGAGCAAAAGACACTTTCTTGATTTTGAGCAGCCTGTGGCCGAGCTTGAATCAAAGATCGACGAACTGCGTTACGTACAAAACGAGTCGGCCGTCGACATCTCCGAAGAGATCGATCGGCTCGGCAAGAAGAGCCTGCAGCTCACCAAGGACATCTACTCGAGCCTGACGCCGTGGCAGGTGACGCAGATCGCGCGCCACCCGCAGCGGCCCTACACGCTTGACTACGTCAACGAGGTCTTCACCGACTTTCACGAGCTTCATGGCGACCGGCATTTCGCGGACGACCAGTCGATCGTGGGCGGTCTGGCACGCTTCAACGGGCAGGCCTGCATGGTGCTCGGGCACCAAAAGGGTCGCGACACCCGCGAGCGCGGGCAGCGCAACTTCGGCATGTCGCGTCCCGAGGGCTACCGCAAGGCGCTGCGCCTGATGAAGCTGGCCGAGAAGTTCGGCCTGCCCATCTTCACGTTCGTCGACACGCCGGGTGCCTACCCCGGCATCGGCGCCGAGGAGCGTGGCCAATCCGAGGCCATCGGACGCAACATCTTCGAGATGGCGCAACTCGAAGTGCCCATCATCGTCACGATCATCGGCGAGGGCGGCTCGGGTGGCGCCCTGGCCATCAGCGTGGGCGACCAGTTGCTGATGCTTCAGTACTCGATCTACTCGGTGATCTCGCCCGAGGGCTGCGCGTCGATCCTCTGGAAGACCTCCGAACGTGCGTCGGATGCAGCTGAGGCGCTGGGCATCACCGCGCACCGCCTCAAGGCGCTGGGGCTGGTCGACAAGATCGTCAACGAGCCCGTGGGTGGCGGCCACCGCGACATCAAGCAGATGGCGGCCTTTCTCAAGCGGGCGCTGAACGACTCGCTGCGCCAGGTCAGCGACCTCGGCACCAAGGAATTGCTGCAGCGCCGTTACGAGCGGCTGCAGTCCTACGGCCGTTTTGCCGACACCACCGACCGTTGATCGGAAGGGCAGGGTGCCGCTGACGGTTCCCTTGACGAAGCCGCGGTACCACGGCGGTGTGGTCGCCGTGGCCTACAGCGGCGGGCGCGATTCGGCGGCCTTGCTGCACGCCACGCTGGCTGCCGCGCAAGACTCGGGCTGGCACATCGTGGCGCTGCACATCAACCACGCACTGAGCGCCCACGCCGACAACTGGGAGCAGCACTGCCGCGACCAATGCGCGCGCTGGGCCGACGAGGGCCTGTCACTTTCGTTCGCATCAACGCGCTTGAGCACGCGGCCTCAGGCCGGCGACAGCATCGAGGCCTGGGCCCGTCGCGAGCGCTATGCCGCCTTGCGCGAGATGGCGATGACGCTCGCAGCCGGTGTGGTGCTGCTGGCCCATCACCAGCGTGATCAGGCAGAGACCTTTTTGCTGCAGGCCTTTCGATCGGCCGGCGTGGCGGGATTGGCCGGCATGCCGCGCGAAATCGAGCGTGACGGGCTGGTGTGGATGCGCCCCTGGCTGGGTCTGCCGCGCAGCGCGATCGAAGCCTATGTGCAGCACCACGGCATCGCCTACGTCGACGACGACAGCAATGAGGACGACCGTTACGCGCGCAACCGCCTGCGCCGCCGGGTCTGGCCAGCCCTCGAGCACGCCTTCGCGGATGCCGAACCCGCGCTGGCGGCCGCAGCCGCCTGGGCACAGCAGGCACAAACCTGCCTTGATGAGTTGGCAGATCTCGATCTGGCCATGCTGTCTGACGAGAGTGGCCTGAGCCTGAGCGGCTTGTTCGGTCTGTCGGCAGCGCGGCGGGTCAATGCCTTGCGTGCCTGGCTGCGTCGGCAAACGGGACGACCGGCGCCGGGCTCGCTGGTCGAGCGTCTTGGGGGCGAACTGCCCGGTGCGGGTCAGGCCTCGTGGCCCCTGCCCGGCGCCACGCTGCATCGGCGTCGGGGCCGCCTGGTCTGTGTGCTGGATAGCGCCGCTTCGGTGCCAAAGGGAACCGAACGTGAGGCCACGCTGCAACTGCGACGCGCTGGCACCTACCGGCTGCCAGGTTGGGGTGGGGCGCTGCGTGTGACACGCGTCAAGAAAGACGGCGTGCCGCTGGCCTGGCTGGCCCAGCTGGAGCTTCGCGAGCGGTCCGGTGGCGAGCAATTCCAGGCCGGTCTGGGTCGCCCACCGCGCAGCCTGAAAAAGCAGTTCCAGGCGGCGAATCTGGCGGCCTGGGAGCGCAACGGTCCGTTGGTCTTCAGCGGCGGGCAGCTCGTTTTCGTGCCGGGGTTGGGCCTGGACACTCGGGTGATCGGGTTGCCCGGCCAGGCGCAGGTGACGCTGTCGTGGGAGCCCTTGCCGACCCGCTGAATGAACGCGGTAGATCGCCTTGATGCGAGGCCGTAAAATCGAGGGCTTTTCGCGATCGAGTTGACAACGGCTTCGCGTTCCAACGCACCCCAATTTATGGCTCTCACAGTTCACAAATACGGCGGCACCTCGATGGGCTCGCCCGAGCGCATTCGTAACGTCGCCAAGCGCGTGGCCAAGTGGTCGCGCGCCGGTCACCAGATGATCGTCGTGCCCTCGGCCATGAGCGGCGAAACCAACCGCCTGCTCACTCTGGCCAAGGAGCTTTCGCCCAGCGGCAGCTCGCCCGAGTTGCTGCGCGAGCTCGACATGATTGCCTCCACCGGCGAGCAGGTGTCGGTCGGCCTGTTGGCCATCGCGCTGCAGGCCGAAGGCATTCAGGCCGTGAGCTACGCCGGCTGGCAAGTGCCCATCAAGACCGATTCGGCCTTCACCAAGGCGCGCATCCAGAGCATCGATGACCAACGCGTGCGAGCCGATCTGGCCGCCGGCAAGGTGGTCGTGATCACCGGTTTTCAGGGCGTCGACGACAACAACAACATCACCACGCTCGGCCGTGGCGGCTCGGACACCTCGGCCGTGGCCGTGGCCGCAGCGCTCAAGGCCGATGAATGCCTGATCTACACCGACGTCGATGGCGTTTACACCACCGACCCGCGCATCGTTCCCGAGGCGCGCCGCCTGAGCTCCATCAGCTTCGAGGAAATGCTCGAAATGGCGAGCCTGGGCTCCAAGGTCTTGCAGATCCGCTCGGTCGAGTTCGCCGGCAAATACCGCGTTCCCATGCGCGTGCTGTCTAGCTTCACACCGTGGGACATCGACATCACAGAAGAAGCCCAGTCGGGCACGCTGATCACTTTTGAAGAGGACGTAAAAATGGAACAAGCTGTCGTTTCGGGCATCGCCTTCAACCGTGACGAAGCCAAGATCAGCCTGATC
>NCFZ01000212.1 GCA_002281415.1 Burkholderiales bacterium 28-67-8
CCCGAAAACACCGTCGAGCTGTCCGGCGAAGAAGGCCAGCGCATGCAAAAGCTGCTCGACATGATCGAAGACCTCGATGACGTGCAAGCGGTGTTCCACAACGCCGAGATCTCGCCATGAAGGTCCTTGTGATCGGTTCTGGCGGACGCGAGCACGCGATCGCCTGGAAGTTGCTGCAATCGGCTCGCGTGCAAACGGTCTACGTGGCGCCGGGCAACGGCGGCACCGCGCTCGATGGACGGCTGCACAACGTGCCGCTGACCGACTTCAACGTACTGGCCGAGTTCGCCGTGCGCGAAAAGATCGCGCTCACGGTGGTCGGCCCCGAAGGCCCGCTGGCCGGTGGCATCGTTGATTTCTTCCGCGCTCGCGGCCTGCGCATCTTCGGACCGACGCAAGCCGCCGCGCAGCTCGAAAGCTCGAAGGCGCACGCCAAGGCGTTCATGGCGCGCCACCAGATTCCCACGGCCTCGTACGAGGCGTTCACCGATGCTGCGGCAGCGCATGCGTACGTCGATGCGCACGGCGCGCCGATCGTCATCAAGGCCGATGGCCTGGCGGCGGGCAAGGGCGTCGTCGTGGCGACCACGCTGGCGCAGGCGCACGAGGCGATCGACTGGATGCTGGGCACCGACGGCGCGGCCAACACGCTGGGCGTGCAGCACAACGCCGGCGCCGATGGCCAGGCGCAGCCGCGCGTGGTGATCGAGTCTTTCCTCGAGGGCGAGGAAGCCAGCTTCATCGTGCTGTGCGACGGCAAGAACGTGGTGCCGCTGGCGACCAGCCAGGACCACAAGCGTCTGCTCGACGGCGATGAAGGCCCCAATACCGGCGGCATGGGGGCGTACTCGCCCGCGCCGGTGGTCACGCCCAACGTGCACGCCAAGGCGATGCAGGAAATCATCCTGCCGACCATCCAGGGCATGGCCAGGGATGGCGTGCCGTTCACCGGCTTCCTGTATGCCGGCCTGATGATCGACGCGCACGGCCAGCCCCGCACCGTCGAATTCAACTGCCGGCTCGGCGACCCGGAAACGCAGCCCATCCTCATGCGGCTCAAGAGCGATCTGTTCGAGCTGCTGATGCACGCCACCGACGGCACGCTCGACGAGGTCGAGCTGGTGTGGGACCGCCGTGTGGCGCTGGGTGTGGTGGTGGCGGCTGCGGGCTATCCGCTCACGCCGCGCAAGGGCGACGCCATCGATGGCCTGCCCGCCGAGGCCGCCGATGGCATGGTGTTTCATGCCGGCACCGAACTGCGTGATGGCCGCTTGCTGACCAGTGGCGGGCGCGTGCTGTGCGCCACCGTGCTGGCCGATTCAGTCAAGCAGGCGCAGCCGCGCGCCTACGAACTGCTGCAGACCATCCACTTCGACGGCATGCAGTACCGCAGCGACATCGGCCACCGCGCCGTCAAGCGCTAACCCCGACCCCCGCGGTCGCCACTTCCATCATCACCATGAGCACACAAGCCGTTCGAGAGTACTTGCTGGGTCTGCAGGACCGCATCATCGGTGCGCTGGAAGTCGAGGGCGGCCAGCCATTTCGCACCGACAGCTGGGTGCGCGAACCCGGCGCGCGGCTGCAAGGCGACGGCCAGTCGCGGCTCATCGAAGACGGCCATCTGCTCGAGCGCGGCGGCTGCAACTTCTCGCACGTGCGCGGCCCGCAGTTGCCGCCATCGGCCACGCAGCACCGCCCCGAGCTGGCCGGCGCGCCGTTCGAGGCGATGGGCGTGTCGCTGGTGTTCCACCCGCGCAACCCGTACGTGCCCACGGTGCACATGAACGTGCGCATGTTCGCCGCTTTGCCCGAGGGCCGCGAGCCGGTGGTGTGGTTCGGCGGCGGCATGGACCTCACGCCTTACTACGGCTTCGAAGAGGACGCGAGCCACTTCCACCGCGTCAACCGCGAGGCGCTGGCACCGTTCGGCGACGACAAGTACCCGCGCTTCAAGCAGTGGTGCGACGAGTACTTCTTCCTCAAGCACCGCGACGAGCCGCGCGGCATCGGCGGGGTGTTCTTCGACGATTTCGCCGAACTCGGCTTCGAGCGCAGCTTCGCCATGATGCAAGCCGTGGGCGACTCGTTCGTCGGCGCCTACCTGCCCATCGTGCAGCGCCGCCGCGACACGCCCTATGGCGAGCACGAGCGCGACTTCCAGGCCTACCGGCGCGGGCGCTACGTCGAGTTCAACCTGGTGTTCGACCGCGGCACGCTGTTCGGTCTGCAGTCGGGCGGGCGCACCGAAAGCATCCTGATGTCGATGCCGCCGATCGTGAAGTGGCGCTACGACTGGCACCCCGAAGCCGGCACGCCCGAGGCGCGGCTGTATTCCGATTTCCTGCGTCCGCGTGATTGGGCCGACTGGCAAAGCGGCGCCCCGGGCGCCACGGCTTGAGGCGCATCGGCCTGTTCGGCGGCAGCTTCGATCCGGTGCACAACGCGCATCTGGCGCTCGCCCGCTCGGCGCTGCGCGAACTGGCGCTCGATGAAGTGCGCTGGATTCCCGCCGGTCATCCCTGGCAGAAAACGCGAACCCTCACCGACGCCCTTCACCGCGAGGCGATGGTGGCGCTGGCGATTGAAGGCGAGCCACGCTTCGTGCTCGATCCGATCGAACTGCGGCGTGCCGGCCCGAGCTACATGCTCGACACCGTGCGTGCGCTGCAGGCCGCGCAGCCCGGGGCGCAGTGGTTCTTGCTGCTCGGGCAGGATCAGCATGCGGGTTTGCCGACATGGCACGGCGCGGATGAACTGGTGCAACTGGTGACGCTCGCGGTGGCCGGGCGGCCCGGGGCGCCTGCGGTGTCGCAAGACACGCATGATCGGCGGCTTGCCGGCGCCACGGTGCGAGCGGTGGCGCTGCCGCCGATGGATGTGTCGTCGACCGAAGTGCGCGCGCTGTGCGTGGCGGGCCAGCCCATCGGCCACCTCGTGCCCGAAAAAGTGGCCAGTTATATTGAAGAGCACGGGTTGTACCGGTGATGCCAGTGGCACCATCGGCCCGTACCCCACAGGTTTTCATCGCAAGCGCCCGTTGGCGCCACAGGAGTTGAATGGACATCAAGAAACTGCAACGCGTCATCGTCGATGGACTGGAAGACGTCAAGGGCCAGAACATC
>NCFZ01000213.1 GCA_002281415.1 Burkholderiales bacterium 28-67-8
AAGCCCGAGATGATCGCGAACAGCGCGGTGTCCTTGGGCTTGAACGGCGCAGCCAGCGCGGCGGTGCGCCCGTGTCGCACGCAGGCAATGATCTGCCACTGATTGACCAGGTCGACGTAGCGCCGCAGCGGCGAGGTGGCCCAGGTGTATTGCGCGACGCCCATGCCCGCGTGCGGCGCCGGCCGCGTGCCCATGCGCACCTTGACGCCCGGCGCCATGCTGGCCTGGCTGCGGTAGATGCCAGGCACGCCATGGGTCGCGATCCAGCCGCCCCAGGTGCTGTTGGCCAGGATCATGGCCTCTGCCACGATCAGATCGAGCGACGAGCCACGGGTGCGCGTGCTGATGAGCACGCGCTCGTCGCCGCGCGGTGCGTCGGCAGGCTCGGCGCCTTCGGCGGCTTCGAGCCGGAAGTTGTAGTCGGGGCGATTGAAGTTTTCGGGCTTGCCGCGCAACACCTCGCGACCGGCCTTCAGATGCCGCGCCAGCCGATAGGCGAAGGCCAGCTCGGGGGCGAAGTCATAGTCGGCAGGCTGCTCGCCGGTCAGCGTGGCTTCGGTGATCACGCCGTCGAGCTGGTCGTGCCGCAAGTTGGCGGCGATCGGCACCCGGTCGAGCCGGGTTTCGCTGGCGGTGACTTCCAGCGTGGCCTCGTCCATCGTCACGTACAGCGACACGGCCGGGCACTCGCGCCCGGCCATCAGCGTGTAGACCTGTACCACGTCGTCGGGCAGCATGGTCAGCTTGTGGCCCGGCATGTAGACGGTGGAAAAACGGTCGCGCGCCAATTTGTCGACCGCACTGTCAGGCGAGATGGCCAGCGCGGGCGCGGCAATGTGCACCCCAAACACCACGGTGCCGCTGCCCAGGCCCTGCACCGACAGCGCATCGTCGATCTCGGTGGTTTGCGAATCGTCGATCGAAAACGCACGCACCGGGGACAGCTCGAGCGCTTCCTTGATCGCGGGCGCTTCGAGTGGCGCAAAGCCCGTGCCCTTGGGAAAGTGCTCGAACAAAAAGCGCTTCCAGTGGAACTGATACGGCGAGTCGATGGCGCCGGCGCCAGTCAGCAAGTCGAGCGGTGCCTTCTGCGAACGGCGCGCCGCTTCGACCACCGCCTTGTATTCGGGGCTGTTCTTGTCGGGCTTGAAAAGAATCTTGTAGAGCTGCTCGCGCACCGGCGCCGGGCACACCCCGGCGGCCAATTCGACCGCCCAGGCTTCGATCTGAGCGACTTGCTGCTTCTTGCGCTCGATGCCCAGCAGTGCAGCCTTCACGGTTTCTTCAGGCGCTTTCTTGAAGCTGCCCTTGCCGAGTCGGCGAAAGTAGTGCGGCGCATCGAACAGGCGAAACAGCGACGCCGTCTGCTGGACGGGGCCCGCCTTGGCGTCGAAGTAGTCGCGCGCCAGATCGGCGAAGCTGAATTCGCCTTCGGGGGCGAACTCCCAGGCCAGGTCGAGATCGATCTCCCGAGCCAGAGCCTGCGCCTCGGCCACCAGTTCGGCCGGCTGCGGCTTGTCGAACTTGAGCATCACGTTGGCCGACTTGACCTTCACGCGCTTGCCCGAGTCGAGTTCGACCTGCATCGAACTGTCGGCTTCGGACATCACTCGCCCGGCGTGGAACTTTCCTGCTTCTTCATAGAGGGCGTACATAGGTCCATGCCTGCGCCGCGTCCGGCTGGCGGGGCCTTTGGTGTCAGGGCGAGAAGAGGCCGGGAAACACCCACAACAGCGCTGCGGTCATCGTCACGTAGCGGGCGAACTTGCCGATCGCCATGTAGGCCACGCAGGGCCAGAACGGCAACTTGAGCCAACCTGCCACCGAGCACAGCGGGTCGCCCACGATCGGCAGCCACGCCAGCAGGCAGGCTTTCGGCCCGTAGCGCTCCAGCCAGCGCGCAGCCTTGCGGTGCGAACTGGCGGGGTCCGGCGGTGCGGCGCCGGTGTCGCCGGCATGTGCCTCGCGCTTGGCGTGCAGCCTGCGCACGGCGTTGCCCGCGCCCAGCCCCATCCACCAGCTCACCATGCCGCCCAGCGTGTTGCCTGCGGTAGCCACCAGCACGGCGGGCCAGAACAAATGCGGGTTCAGTTTGACCAGGGCGAACACCGCCGGCTCGGAGCCCAGCGGCAGCAGTGTGGCCGAGATGAACGACACCACGAACAAGGTGCTCAGCCCGACCTCCGGCAGGGCCAGGGTGACCATCAACCACGTCAGCAACGACTGCATCCAAGCTTCCATCTCAGGGATTATCGGGATGCATCCGTATGTCCCGGCGCGGCAAAACCCGACGCTATACTCTGCCTCCTTTTTAAGCAGATGCGGCCCTTCCACCCCATGAACATCGGCCACATTCCGCTGACAAACAACCTGTTTGTCGCGCCGATGGCAGGGGTCACCGACCGGCCTTTCCGGCAGTGGTGCAAGCGTCTGGGAGCGGGTTACGCGGTCAGCGAGATGGTCACATCACGCCGCGAGTTGTGGACCAGCTTGAAGACCAGCCGCCGCGCCAACCACGACGGCGAGGTCGAGCCCATCGCGGTGCAGATCGCCGGCACCGACCCGCTGATGATGGCCGAGGCCGCGGCCTACAACATCGATCGCGGCGCGCAGATCATCGACATCAACATGGGCTGCCCGGCCAAGAAGGTGTGCAACGTGTGGGCCGGCTCGGCGCTGATGCAAAACGAGCCGCTGGCGCTGGCCATCATCAGCGCCGTGGTGGCCGCGTGCGAGCCGCACCGCGTGCCGGTGACGCTGAAGATGCGAACCGGCTGGTGCCACGACGAGCGCAACGCGCTGGTGCTGGCGCGTGCGGCCGAGAGCGCTGGCATCGCGATGGTCACGGTGCACGGTCGCACCCGCGAGCAGGGCTACCGCGGCTTCGCCGAGTACGACACCATCGCTGCGGTCAAGGCCGCGCTGCGCATTCCGGTGGTGGCCAATGGCGACATCGACAGCCCCGAAAAGGCCCGCGAGGTGCTGCGCTACACCGGTGCTGACGCACTGATGATCGGCCGCGCGGCGCAGGGTCGGCCGTGGATCTTTCGCGAGATCGCGCACTTTCTGGCCACCGGCGAACACCTGCCGGCCACGCCGGTGGCGCAGGCGCGGCAGTGGCTGCTCGAACACCTGCTCGACCACTACAGCCTGTACGGCGAGCGCGCCGGCGTGCGCACCGCGCGCAAGCACATCGGCTGGGCGGTGCGCTCGCTGCCGGGCGGCGAAGCGTTTCGCACCGACATGAACCAGCTCGAGACTTGCGAGGATCAGATTCGAGCGGTGGGTGACTTCCTCGGCGAACTGGCCGAACGCCACGCGCTGTGGCCGGCGATCGCCCCAGGGTCGGCCCCCGAACACGATGCCAGCACCGCCCCAACGTCCTGCGATGTCCCCATCGCCGCCGCCAACCACGCTTCCATTCGATTGACAGCATGAGCACCAAGCGACAAATAGAAGATTGCGTCCGGGACCGCCTGGAGGACTACTTCACCGACCTGGACGGCATCGAGCCGGCGGCGATGTACGACATGATCCTCAAGGTGGTCGAGCGCCCGCTGCTCGATGTCGTGATGAAGCACGCCGACCAGAACCAGAGCCGGGCCGCCGAGTGGCTGGGCATCAACCGCAACACGCTGCGCCGCAAGCTCCTCGAGCACAAGCTGCTCGACTGAACCTGCGTCAGACCCAGGCGGCCGCGCTGCCTTCGCCTGACGCCTTTGAACGTCTTTCTCGATCACTCTTCAGGATCTTCCATGCACGCGCTCATTTCCGTATCCGACAAGACCGGCGTCCTTGAATTTGCTCGCGGCCTGGCCGCCCTGGGCGTCAAACTGCTGTCGACCGGCGGCACCGCCAAGCTGCTCGCCGAGGGCGGCCTGGCCGTCACCGAGGTGGCCGACCACACCGGATTCCCCGAGATGCTCGATGGCCGCGTGAAGACGCTGCACCCGAAGATCCACGGCGGCTTGCTGGCACGGCGTGACCTGCCCGAGCACCGCGCCGCGCTCACCGAGCACGGCATCGACACCATCGATTTGCTGGTGGTCAACCTGTACCCGTTCGAGGCCACGGTGGCCAAGGCCGGCTGCACGCTCGAAGAGACCGACGCGGCGCAGTACGCCGGCGTGCTCGCCGAGCTGCAAGCCCATGGCGCGGTGCAGCGCTGCACGCGCTTTGCGCTGGCGGTGGCCGCCTTCAACCGCATCTCGAACTACGACGCGGCGATCAGCGATCACCTGTCGTCGTTGACGCTGGCCGTCGAAGGCGAGCCCAAGCGCAGCGAGTACCCGGCGCAAAGCAACGGCCGTTTCGTCAAGCTGCAAGACCTGCGCTACGGCGAGAACCCGCACCAGAGCGCCGCGTTCTATCGCGACTTGAACCCGGCGCCCGGCTCGCTGGTCACCGCCGTGCAGCTGCAGGGCAAGGAGCTGTCGTACAACAACATCGCCGATGCCGATGCCGCCTGGGAATGCGTCAAGTCTTTCGGCCCGGCCGACGCAGCCGCAGCCTGCGTGATCGTCAAGCACGCCAACCCGTGTGGCGTGGCGCTGGCGGCGAACGCCGCCGAGGCCTACTCGCAAGCCTTCAAGACCGACCCGACCTCGGCTTTCGGCGGGATCATCGCCTTCAACGTCGAGGTCGATGCCGAAGCCGCCCGCCGCGTGGCCGCCCAATTCCTCGAAGTGCTGATCGCCCCGTCGTACACCGCCGAGGCGCTGGCCGTGCTGGCGCCCAAGACCGCCACGCGCGTGCTGCGCATCCCGCTCGACGGCGTCGACCGCGCCGGTGCCACGGCCTGGTCGCGCGGGCGCAACCAGCAAGACATCAAACGCGTGGGCTCCGGGCTGCTGATCCAGGGCGCCGACGACCACGAGGTGCTGCGCAGCGAGCTGAAGGTGGTGACCCGCTTGCAGCCGACCGAAGCGCAATGGGTCGATCTGCTGTTCGCGTGGAAGGTCGCCAAGTACGTCAAGAGCAACGCCATCGTGTTTTGCGGCGGCGCCATGACGTTGGGCGTCGGGGCAGGGCAGATGAGCCGCATCGACTCGGCGCGCATCGCCAGCATCAAGGCCGCCAACGCCGGGCTGACGCTGGCTGGCTCGGCGGTGGCCAGTGATGCGTTCTTCCCGTTCCGTGACGGGCTCGACGTGGTGTGCGATGCCGGCGCGACGTCGGTCATCCACCCCGGCGGCTCGGTGCGCGATGGCGAGGTGATCGCCGCAGCCGACGAGCGTGGCATCGCGATGGTGCTCACCGGGGTGAGGCATTTCCGGCATTGAGCCGGGGCCTCATCACCGACCCATGCGCATCCTGGGCATCGACCCCGGTCTGCGAACCACCGGCTTTGGCGTCATCGAGTCCGAGGGCGCCCGCTTGGCCTACGTGGCCAGCGGCACCATCAAGACCGACACGGTCGACATCGGGCAGCTGCCCGCACGACTGAAGATCATCTTCGACGGCGTGCGCGAGGTGAGCGCACGCTATGCGCCTGACTGTGCAGCGGTCGAGATCGTCTTCGTCAACGTCAACCCGCAGTCGACCCTGCTGCTGGGTCAGGCGCGTGGCGCGGCCATCACCGCGCTGGTCAGCGCCGGGCTGGAGGTGTCCGAGTACACCGCGCTGCAGATGAAGAAAGCCACCGTCGGCCACGGCCACGCCCGCAAGGAGCAGGTGCAAGAGATGGTGATGCGGCTGCTGGCGCTGCCCGGCCTGCCGGGCAAGGACGCGGCCGATGCGCTGGGGCTGGCGATCTGCCACGCCCATGCGGGCGCCTCGTTTGCCGCCATGGCCAAGGGCGCGACGCTGGCACGCCGCTCGCACGCGCAGTTCAAGGGTGGGCGCACCTACTGATCCCTGGCGCGGGGCCTGGCCTCGCGCTCGACACCGCCAGCCCGGCGCCTACAATTTTTGTCTCAGCGCAACGAAAGCCGAACCGATGAATCCTGTGTCGCCCCCCGCCAATGATCCCGCTGAGTCGACCGTTGACCTGACCCACGTGTCGCCACGCGACAAGGCCGAAATCCTGGCGCAGGCGCTGCCCTACATCCGCAAGTTCCATGGCAAGACCATCGTGATCAAGTACGGCGGCAATGCGATGACCGACCCCGCGCTGCAGCAGGACTTTGCCGAGGACGTGGTCCTGCTCAAGCTGGTGGGCATGAACCCGGTGGTGGTGCACGGCGGCGGCCCGCAGATCGAGGACGCGCTGGCCAAGATCGGCAAGAAGGGCACCTTCATCCAGGGCATGCGGGTGACCGACGACGAGACCATGGAAGTCGTCGAATGGGTGCTCGCCGGTCAGGTGCAGCAAGACATCGTCGGCCTGATCAACGTGGCCGGCGGCAAGGCCGTGGGCCTGACCGGGCGCGACGGCGGCCTGATCCGCGCGCGCAAGCTGCGCATGCATGACCTCAACGATCCCACCAAGGAGTACGACGTGGGCCAGGTCGGCGAGATCGAATCGATCGACCCGAGCGTGGTCAAGGCGCTGCAGGACGACCAGTTCATCCCCGTCATCTCGCCGCTGGGCTTCGGTGCCAACAACGAGAACTACAACATCAACGCCGACGTGGTGGCCGGCAAGCTCGCCGAGGTGCTCAAGGCCGAAAAGCTGATGATGCTGACCAACATCCCCGGCGTGCTCGACAAGAACGGCCAGTTGCTGACCAACCTGACCGCGCGCGAGATCGACGACCTGTTCGCCGACGGCACCATCAGCGGCGGCATGCTGCCCAAGATCGCCAGCGCGCTCGATGCGGCCAAGAACGGCGTCAACACGGTGCACATCATTGACGGCCGCGTGCCGCACGCGATGCTGCTCGAGGTGCTGACCGAGCAGGCCTACGGCACGATGATCCGCTCGCATTGAAGCCGCCCGGGCGTCGGGTCTGGCTGTTCGACCTCGACAACACCCTGCACGACGCCAGCGCGGCGTCGTTCGCCCCGACCAATGTGGCGATGACGCAGTACATAGTCGACCACCTCGGCCTGTCGCATGACGAGGCCGGCTCGCTGCGCCAGCATTACTGGCTGCACTACGG
>NCFZ01000027.1 GCA_002281415.1 Burkholderiales bacterium 28-67-8
AGCCCTCTCACCGTTGCACCGTCCCATGCCACTTCCCAAGCCGCCTGCCAAACGTGCCGCCCAGCTGTCCGTGGTCGACTTCGAGTCGCAACCCGCACCCAAGCCGGGCAAACGATCACCGCGCGCCGCCGCCCCGGCTGAGCCGCTGGCGGCCGCCAAGGTGAGGCCTGCCGAGGTTCGGACGCAGGCCCCGGCCCCGGTGGCAGTTCAGGCACCGCCCAAGCCGGCGCCGGCGGAACGCCCCGAGCCGAAGGCCCGAGCGGCCAAGCCGAGAGGCACCGGTCCGGCCAAATTGTTCGTGCTTGACACCAATGTGCTGATGCACGATCCGATGAGCCTGTTTCGTTTCGACGAGCACGACGTGTATCTGCCCATGATCACGCTCGAGGAGCTCGACGACCACAAGAAAGGCATGACCGAAGTGGCTCGCAACGCGCGTCAGGTCAGCCGAGATCTCGATGCGCTGGCCGCGCAAATGAGCTCGCGTGACATCAACGGCATGAGCGAAGGCCTGCTGCTGTCGCAAACCGGACACCGCGAAGCCACCGGCAAGTTGTTCTTCCAGACCAATCTGGTGAACGTGACGCTGCCGGCCGGTCTGCCGCAGGGCAAGGCCGACAACCAGATCCTGGGCGTGGTTCAAGCGCTGCGCGATCAGCAGCCCGAACGGCCCGTGGTGCTGGTGTCCAAGGACATCAACATGCGCATCAAGGCGCGCGCGCTGGGGCTGCCGGCCGAGGACTATTTCAACGACAAGACGCTCGATGACGGCGACCTGCTCTACACCGGTGTGCTGCAGTTGCCGGCCGACTTCTGGGATCGCCACGGCAAGACCATGGAGAGCTGGAACCAGGGCGGCTTCACCTACTACCGCATCAGCGGCCCGATGGTGCCCGCGCTGATGATCAACCAGTTCGTCTACCTTGAAGCTCCGGGCGCGGCGCCGCTGCACGCCAAGGTGACCGAGATCACCGGCAAGACCGCCGTGCTGCGCACGCTGCGCGAGTACACCCACGCCAAGAACGCCGTGTGGGGCGTGACTGCGCGCAACCGCGAGCAGAACTTCGCACTGAACTTGCTGATGGACCCGGACTGCGACTTCATCACGCTGACCGGCACCGCCGGCACCGGCAAGACGCTGATGACGCTGGCCGCCGGCCTGAGCCAGGTGATGGACGACCGCCGCTACACCGAGATCATCGTCACCCGCGTGACCGTGCCGGTCGGCGAAGACATCGGCTTTTTGCCGGGCACCGAGGAAGAAAAGATGAGCCCGTGGATGGGCGCGCTCGACGACAACCTCGAGGTGCTGTCCAAGACCGACGGCGGCGCCGGTGAATGGGGGCGCGCGGCCACCAACGACCTGGTGCGCAGCAAGATCAAGATCAAGAGCCTGAACTTCATGCGCGGGCGCACCTTCCTCAACAAGTTCGTGCTGATCGACGAGGCGCAAAACCTCACGCCCAAGCAGATGAAGACGCTGATCACGCGCGCCGGCCCGGGCACCAAGATCGTCTGCCTGGGCAACCTCGCGCAGATCGACACGCCGTACCTGACCGAAGGCAGCTCGGGCCTGACCTACGCGGTCGACCGCTTCAAGGGCTGGCCGCACAGCGGGCACGTCATGCTCGCCCGCGGCGAACGCTCGCGGCTGGCCGATTTCGCCAGCGAGGTGCTCTGACCACGGCCGCGCGTCAAAGGTCGACTTCGGCCGCTCGCCAGTAGCTCGCAAAACGCGGCACGCCCGATGGGGTGTGGCCGCGGTGGGTGTAGGTCACCCAACTACCCACGGCGGGAGGATGGCGGCGCTGCGCGTCGGTGAAACCGCTGCCGATTCGAAATTCGACGCCCGACGCATTGCGCACCCGCAGCGCGCCCATCACCCCGGCGAGCCGGCCGTGACCAGCCTCAAAGGCGAGCACCTGCGCCTCGGCGTCTTGCAGCGGCTTGAGCTTGAGCACCGCCGTGCTGCGCCCGGCCGCCCATGGCGCGTCGGCGCGGTGCAGCACCAGCCCTTCCCCGCCGCCACGCACCACCGAATCGAGCCGGGTCCGCAGGGCCGCGCGGTCCACCAGTGCCGTTTGCTGAGCCGCCATGAGCGTGTTCGATGACGTGCCCTGCACCAGAGATTCAATGCGCTGGGTACGCTGCGCGAAGCTGCCCGCAGCACCCGGCAAGTCGAACACCATCAGACGCAGCGCGCGCCACTCGGTGTCGTCGGGCGCCAGCCGCCGCACGCTGGCCGAAGTCACATCGAAGCGACTGCGCCCTGCCCACAACTCGCCGTCCAGCGCCGCGGCGGGCCAGCCCTCGGTGAACCAGCCCGGAGCCGCAATCGCTCGCCCGCTGCGAAAACGCAGGCCGCGCCCGTCCCAGATGGCGCCCGGCAACCGCCACCAGCGCTCGGCGGCGCGAGACAGGATTTTCGAAGTCAGTCATGGCAGCCATCCACATCGTTGAGGAGCCACCAGTCTGTTCAACCCGCAGGCCTTCGGCCATCCCCCAGAGGGGGTCGCTCATTGGGGTGAGTCGGGGCCGCGACGGCACAGTGCGACCCGCCAGAAAGCGACAACATCGCGGGCGACACGGCCAGAACCGGGAATAGAGCCCATATCGGTGCTTCGTGCGGCCCGCCCGGCCGATATCCTGCGCCCTGCCAGTAGCCGGTTCGGACGCGGCGCCCACGAATCACTCGAACACACCCTACCGCCTTGAGCGAGCCGACCGCCTGCACGATTGCCGAGCTCTTGCATGAGCAGGCCTGCGCGCGCCCCGCAGCGCCCGCGATCCTGGCACCCGGACGTACCGCGCTGACATTTGGCGGTCTGTGGCACCAGACATCGGAACTGGGCACGGCGCTGCAGTCGCTTGGCGTGACGCCATCGACCCGCGTGGCGGTGGTTCTGCCCAACGGTCCGGAGATGGCGGTGGTGTTTCTGGGCACTTCGATGTGCTCGACATGTGCACCGCTGAACCCGGCCTATCCGGCCGCGGAGTTGCGCTTCTATCTGGAGGACCTCGGCGCACAGGTGGTCATCGTTCAAGCGGGGGACGCAGGACCGGCGGGCGCAGTCGCGCGCGAACTCGGGCTGACCGTGGTCGAAGTCGGATCGGACCCCTCGCAGCCGGCCGGGCACTTGCGCATCGTGGTGCCGCACGCCGGCGGCACTGCGCCAGCGGCCGCGATGCCCGGCGCTGCCGACATCGCGCTGATCCTGCACACTTCTGGCACGACCGCGCGCCCGAAGATCGTGCCGCTGGGCCAGGCGAATCTGGTGGCCTCGGCGCTCAACATCGCGCGGCACCTGGAACTTCGGCCGGGCGACCGCTGCCTGAACGTGATGCCGCTGTTTCACATCCATGGACTGGTTGGCGCCTTGCTGTCCACCATGGCCTCGGGCGGCAGCATCGTTTGCACGCCGGGGTTTGACGATCACCTGTTCTTTGACTGGACGGCGCAGTTCGACCCCACCTGGTACAGCGCCGTGCCGACCATCCACCAGTCGGTGGTCGAAAGCGGTGCGCAATACCGCCAAAAGGCATCGGCGCACCGTTTCCGTTTCGTGCGTTCATCTTCAGCGGCGCTGGCGCCAGCGGTATTTCACCGCCTGCAGGAACTGACCGGCGCGCCCGTGATCGAGGCCTACGGCATGACTGAAGCGTCACACCAGATGGCAAGCAATCCGCTGCCACCGGGGGTGCGCAAACCCGGCTCGGTGGGTATCGCAGCCGGCGTCGACATCGCACTGATGGGCGATGACGGCCAGTGGCTGGCATCCGGCGAAACCGGCGAGATCGTGATCCGCGGGCCCGGTGTTTTCGCCGGCTACGAGAACCATCCGCAGGCCAACGCGAGTTCGTTCACCCACGGCTGGTTCAGGACCGGAGATCAGGGTCGGATCGACAGCGAGGGGTACGTTTTCATCTCGGGCCGGCTGAAGGAAATCGTCAACCGTGGCGGCGAGAAGATCTCCCCGCGCGAGGTGGACGAAGCCCTGCTCGAACACCCCGATGTGGCCCAGGCCACCGCCTTCGGCCGGCCCCACCCCTCGCTGGGTGAGGACCTGGCGGCGGCGGTCGTGCTGCGCGCAGGTGCCCGGGCCGACGAAGCGGCATTGCGCACTTTTCTGTTCGGGCGCCTTGCAGCCCTCAAGGTGCCGTCGGTCATCGCTTTCGTCGAATCCATCCCGAAAGGCGCGACTGGCAAGGTCCAGCGCAACAGCCTGCACGAGACGCTGCGCGACCGGCTGGGCGCGGCATTCGTGGACGCCAGCACCGAGCTCGAGCGTTCGATCCAGGCCATCTTCCGGGAGGTGCTCGGGGGCGACACCCTGGGCGTGAACGACAACTTCTTCGCTGCCGGCGGCGACTCGCTGACGGCGATGCGGGTGGTCGGGCGCATCAACGAGAGACACGGCCTGGCACTGGCGGCCCCTGAGGTTTTCCACCATCCCACCATCGCGGCGCTCGCGGCAGCCGCCGGGGCCATCGCTCGCCGCACCGCGGCCCTCCCGACGCCGTTGTCTGCCGCTCAGGAAGCCCTGTGGTTCCTCGAGCAGTTGCACGGGCCCAGCGGCGTCTACAACATCGCCCACGCCCTGCGGCTGGTGGGCTCACTCGACATCGCCGCGCTTGAGTGCAGTCTGCAAGGCCTGCTTGATCGACATGACAGCCTGCGCACCGCCTTTGACCAGCAAGAAGGGGTGCCGGTGCAGTTCGTGCAACCCGCCGCAACCTTGCGCCTGCCGGTGGTCAGCGTCAGCAGCCAGGAACACGAAGACCGGCTGCTGATCGACGGCGCGAGCCAGGCTTTCGACCTGTCACAAGCGCCCTTGTTTCGCGCGCAGTTGCTGCGGCGGTCCGATACCGAGCACGTGCTGCAGCTGGTGGTGCATCACATCGTGTCCGATGGCTGGTCGACGGACTTGATGGTGTGCGAGCTCGGCATTCGGTACGCGGCCCTTCTCGACGGCTCGGTGCCGGTGCTGCCCGCACCAGCGGCCAGATATGTCGATCATGTAGCGCGCCAGCGCGAGCGATTGCGCGGCGAGCGCCTCGAGCGCGATCGGCAGTACTGGCGCACGCAGTTGCAAGGCCTCGAGCCGCTCAAACTGCCGCCGGACCAGCCGCAGCCGGATCGCATCAGCCAGCGGGGCAGCGTCGCCACGCTGACGATCGGTGGCGATCTTCACGCGGCGCTGCAAGCCCTGGCCCGCAGCCACCAGTCGACCTTGTTCACGGTGCTGGCGGCCGCCCTCACGGTGCTGCTGGGCCGCTACAGCGCTCGAGACGACGTGGCCATGGGCATGCCGATGGCCGGGCGCGAAGACACCGACACCGAAGATGTGGTGGGCTTTTTCGTCAACACCGTCGTGTTGCGCACTGACCTGTCAGACAACCCCAGCTTCCTGCAACTACTCCAGCGCGTGCGCCAGGGCGTGCTGGAAGCCCGCGAGCATCAGGGTCTGGCCTTCGAGCGTCTGGTCAGTGAACTGGGTTCGCCACGCGACCTCGGCAGCAATCCTCTGTTCGATGTCTTCATCAACCAGTACGGCATGGCCGACGCTGCGACGCGCTTTCCCGGCCTGCTGACCACGGAAGTGCCGCTCTTGGAAGAGCCGGCCAAATTCGCAGCCACGCTCTATCTCCACCCGCACCCGCACGAGCTGCTCATGCGGCTGGTGTTTCGGCGCGGCCTGTACACCGAGGCCTGGGGTGCGTGCCTGCTGGAGCAGTACGTGGCGCTGCTGCGCCAGATCACGCTCGCGCCGCAAAAGCCGATTGGCGAGTACACGCTGCTGACCGAGGCCATGCGCTCGCAGTGGCCCGATCCGACCGTCGAAATCCCGGCGCCCGACCAGGTGCCGGTGATGCGTCAGGTGCTCGACCGGGCAAAGACCACGCCTCACAACGTCGCTCTGAGCTGCGGCGAGCGGCAGTGGACCTATGGCGAACTGGTGGCGCGAGCGTCAGCCCTGTCGTCGACGCTGCAATCGCATGGCGTGGCGCGTGGCGACGTGGTGGCCATCGTGGCGCCCCGCGGGTTCGAAGTCGTGGGCTCGATGCTCGCCGTGCTGCTGTGTGGCGGTGTGTTCCTCACGGTCGACCCGACGCTGCCCCGCGAGCGCCAGCGAGCGCTGCTGCGAGAAGCGCGCGTGAAGGTGCTTTGCCTCGCGCAGGGCATCGACGCGCCTGCGACGGGCGACGACGACGAACCGATGGGCATCATCCGGCTCGACCCGGACCTCGACTCGGCGGCCCTGGCCGACGCGCACGCAGGCGTCGTGCTGCCGATGGCCTCCGGTGACGAGCCGGCCTACGTGTTTTTTACCTCTGGCAGCACCGGGCGACCCAAGGCCGTGCTGGGCTGTCACAAGAGCCTCAGCCAGTTCCTTCTGTGGCAGCAGCAAACCTTCGACATCGGGCCGCGCGACCGGGTGTCACAGCTCACGGCGTTGTCGTTCGACCCGCTGCTGCGCGATGTCTTCTTACCGCTGATCAGCGGGGCGACGCTTTGCGTGCCGCTCGAACACAACGCGGCCGATGTGCTGCGCTGGCTGCAGCGCGAACGCGTCACGGTCGTCCACACCACGCCATCCATGTTGCAGGCGTGGCTGGCCGAGCTTCGATCCTCCCTCGAGTTGCCCGATCTGCGCTGGCTCTTCCTCTCGGGCGAGCCGCTGCTCGGCAGCCTGGTCAGCGGCTGGCGCCAGTCCGTTCAAAGCGGCGCGCGCATCGTCAACCTCTACGGACCGACCGAGACGACGATGGTGCGCTGCTTCCACGTGGTGCCTGAGGGCGATGCGCCTGCCGTGCTGCCGGCCGGTCGGCCCACCGCGCACACGCAGGCGCTGGTGATGAGCGCGGCGGGCGCTCTGTGCGGCGCCAACGAACCGGGCGAGGTGGTGCTGCGCACGCCATTCAGAACGCTGGGCTATCTCAATCTGCCCGAAGAAAACCGGGCGCGCTTTCGCCGCAATCCGTTCCGCGACGATCCCGACGACCTGCTGTACTTCACCGGTGACCGAGGACACCTGCGCCCCGACGGGCAGCTCGTGATCGCCGGGCGGCTTGACGATCAGGTCAAGGTCCGCGGCGTGCGCGTCGAGCCCGGCGAGGTCGCCGCGGTCCTCGCGCAACACCCGGGCGTGCAAGCCTGCGTGGTCACGGCCAGAAAGAACGATGCTGGCGAATTCGAGCTGGTGGCTCATGTCGTGACGGCGAAAGCCGCCCTCGCCTCACCCACGGCCGCGCAGTTGCGAGATCACCTCAAGGGCCAGCTGCCCGCCGCCTTGGTACCGGCCTGGTACGTGTTTCTGGATGCGATGCCGCTGCTGCCCAACGGCAAGGTGAACCGCCAGGCGCTGCCGCCACCCGACAGCGCGGAGCCACGCGACGGCACCGTACCGCGCACACCGCTGGAACACACGCTGGCCACCATCTGGCGCGAATTGCTCGGCGTTTCGCAGCTCGGCGTCGATGACGATTTCTTCGATCTGGGCGGGCACTCGCTGCTGGCGATGCGCCTCGTCTCGCGCATTCAATCGACGCTGCACGTGCACACCACGGTGCGCGCGCTGTTCGAGTCGCCCACGGTGGCAAGCCTGGCCCAGACACTTGCGCGTGACCACCCTGGCCTCGAGCTTCCAGCGCAGCCACACCCCCGGGACACGGCATCCGAAGCGCTGGACGCGCCGCTGGAGTACTGGCGCGCGCAGCTGGCGGGTCTGGAGACGCTCCAGCTGCCCACCGACCGGCCCCGGCCGGCGCGCCTGGATCACCATGGCGCGCTCGAACACTTCGTATTGCCCAAGTCGCTGATCGAGCCGCTGAAACGTCTGGCTCAGGAGGAAGGGGCGACGCTGTTCATGCTGCTGCTGGCGGCGTTCCAGGTCCTGCTTTCGCGACATTCGGGCCAACACGACCTGGCCGTGGGAATTCCCGCGTCGGGCCGCCTGCGCTGCGGCAGCGAGGCCCTGACCGACTGCGTTGACGGCACCCTGGCGCTGCGGGCCAACATGGGGGGCAACCCGTCTTTCATCGAGCTCCTGCGGCAAGTTCGCAAGACGTCGCTCGATGCGTTCGCCCATCGGGAAGTGCCCTTCGACCAGCTGCTGGCCGGGCTCCAACCGCAGCACGAAGCGAGCCGCGCTCCGCTGCATCAGGTGCACTTCGAGCTGCGCACACCGCCGGCAGGAGCAGTCGATCCGGATGGGCCGGCAGCACAACGGGTCGAAACTCCGTCGACCGTGGCGACGTTCGAGCTTTCGCTGTTGCTCACCGAGAACGGCGGCGAGCTGGACGGCGAGTTTGTCTACGCCATGCAGCTGTTTGACGCTCCCACCCTCAAGCGCATGGCGGGGCACTTCGCCACGCTGCTCGAAGGCATTGCGGCCGACCCCGCGCAGCCCGTCGATCAGTTGCCGATGCTCGGCACGGGCGAGCGCCATCAGTTGCTCGTGGAATGGAACGACACCGCTGTGGACGATTTCCGCGGCCGTTGCATCCACCAGCTCTTCGAGCAGCAAGTCGAGCGCACGCCCCATGCGGTGGCACTCGTGTTCGAGGACCGCGAGCTCACCTACGCCGAACTCAACGCCCGCACCAACCAGCTTGCGCACGTGCTGCAAGCGCGCGGGGTGGGCGCCGAGGTGCTGGTGGGCGTGTTCGCCGAGCGCTCGATCGAGATGGTGGTGGGATTGCTGGCGGTGCTCAAGGCCGGTGGCGCCTACGTGCCGCTGGATCCGTCCTACCCGCAGCAGCGCCTGGCGCACATGCTCGAAGACGCGCAGGTCGCCGTGGTGCTCGTGCAGCCCCACCTGCTGGCTGAACTGCCTGCAAGTGCGGCGCACACGGTGCTGCTCGATGGCTCGTGGGCAGCCTTTTCGATGGAGCCCACCGAGAACCTGCAGCCCGCCTGCACTCCGCACAACCTCGCCTATGTGATCTTCACCTCGGGATCGACCGGACGTCCGAAGGGGGCGATGAACGAGCACGGCGGCGTGTGCAATCTGCTGCTGTGGCTGTGCCGCGAGTACTCGCTGGCGGAAGACGACCGCGTGTTGCAGAAGACGCCTTTCAGCTTCGACGTGTCGGTGTGGGAACTATTCTGTCCACTCATCGCCGGCTCGCGCCTGGTTCTGGCGCACCCCGACGGCCACCGCGACAGCGCCTATCTGGCACGCCTCATCCGCGATGCCGGCATCACCACGTTGCACTTCGTGCCTTCGATGCTGCAGGTGTTCATGGAGGCCCATGGGTTCGATGAATGCCGCTCCCTGAAGCGTGTGTTCTGCGGTGGCGAAGCCTTGCCATCAGATCTGCTGGAGCGCTTTTTTGCACGCTTTCCGGCTTTGGAACTCCACAACCAATACGGGCCCACGGAAGCGGCCGTGGACGCCACCTTCTGGGCGTGTCAGCCGGGCCGCGAGGACCGTCTTGTGCCGATCGGGCGACCTCTGGCCAACACCAGCACGTACATCCTGGACACCCGCGGCCAGCCCGTCCCGATCGGTGTGTCGGGAGAGCTCCACATCGGCGGCGTGCAGGTCGGTCGCGGCTACCTGAACCGTCCTGAACTGACGGCCGAGCGCTTCGTGCCCGACCCGTTCAGCGCCGATGCCGGTGCGCGCCTGTACCGCACGGGCGACCTGGCGCGCTACCTGCCCGACGGCAACATCGACTTCCTCGGGCGCATCGACCACCAGGTCAAGCTGCGGGGATTTCGCATCGAGCTCGGCGAGATCGAGGCCGTGCTGATGCACCAGCCGCAGCTGCGAGAAGCCGTGGTGCTGCTGCGCGAAGACACGCCCGGTGATCCGCGCCTGGTGGCCTATGTGGTGCCTGCGATTGAGATGCCGGCCTCGGCTGAACTGCGCGCCGTGCTCAAGGAGCAGTTGCCCGAGCACATGATTCCAGCGGCCTTCGTGCCACTGACCGCCCTGCCGCTCACCGCCAGCGGCAAGGTGGACCGCAAGGCGTTGCCCGCGCCGGCCGGCGGCCAGGCGATGCCGGCCGCTGGCAGCGCTAGTGGCTCTGAGCCTCGCAGTGCGCTGGAGTCGCTCGTCATGGAGGTCTGGCGAGACGTGCTGAATCTCAATGCCATCGGGATCGACGACGATTTCTTCGATCTGGGCGGGCACTCGCTGCTGGCCATGCGGGTCGCCTCGCAAATCCAGCGTGCGTTGCGTATCGAAGTGCGGGTGCGAACGCTTTTCGAAGCGCCCACGGTGGCCCGCTTATGCGCAGCCATCACGCAGGAACATCCCGGACTGTCGGTACCTGAAGCGCGGGCCGTTCGGGCGGATGCACAGCGCATCAGCTCGGAGAGCGGTCCCGTTCGGCCCCGGATTGCTGCCCCCGCAGGCGGCGCCTCGTTGGAACAAGCCGATGTGTCCGTCGCCCCCCTGTCGTGCGCCCAGCAAGGGTTGTGGTTTCTCGATGGGATGACGGGGCCCAGCGGGGTCTACAACATCTCGCAGGCGCTGCGCCTGCGCGGGCCGCTGAACGTGACTGCGCTTGAGCGCGCCGTGCACGCGCTGGTACGCCGACACGACAGCCTGCGCACGACGTTCGTGGCGATCGACGGGGTGGCGGCGCAGTCGGTGCGCTCGATGGCCGAAGCGGCCTACAGCCTCCAGTTGAACGCCATTGCGCTTGAAGCCAGCACGCTGGTCGAGGCGTTGAAGAATGAGGCCGCAGAGCCGTTTGATCTGGCGTGCGCGCCCCTGCTGCGTGTGCGCCTGTGGCACCTCTGCGAGCACGAGCACGCGCTACTTCTGGTGGTGCACCACATCGTGGCCGACGGTTGGTCCATGGGCATCCTGGCGCGCGAACTGGGCGCGCTGTATGGCGCGTTTAGTGCCGGTCAGCCCGATCCGCTCGCGCCAATGCCAAGGCAATTCACCGACTACGCGGTATGGCAGCGTGAGCGTCTGAATGAGCCCTCAGGCGCGCGCGACCTGGCCTACTGGCGAGCGCAGCTTTCCGGCATCGAGCCGCTGCAACTGCACACCGACCGTGCGCGAGCGCCAAGGTCAAACCACCATGGCGCACGCGAGCACGTCGAGATTTCGCCGGCCACGCTGGCCGAACTCAAGGCGCTGGCACGGCGTGAAAACGCCACGTTGTTCATGGTGCTGCTGGCCGCCTTCCAGGTGCTGCTGATGCGCCATTCGGGACAGCACGATGTGGTGGTGGGCTCGCCGGTGGCCGGGCGCCACCGCACCGAATTCGAGGGACTGATCGGCTACTTCGTCAACACGCTCGTGCTGCGCAGCGACCTGTCGGGCAACCCGGCTTTCACGGCGTTGCTCGCTCGCGTGCGCCAGACCTGCCTGCAGGCCTACGAGCACCAGGAGCAGCCCTTCGACCGGTTGGTCGCCGAGCTCAGCCCGCAACGGGATCTGAGCCGCAACCCGCTGTACCAGGTGGCTTTCGTGCTGCAGAACACGCCCCCCGGGACGCTCGAGCTGGGCGAGTTGCTCACCGAGCCGCTGGCGGTGGAAAGCGCCACAGCCAAGTTCGATCTGTCGCTTTCGCTCAGCGAGGAAGGCGCCCGACTGAGCGGCTCTCTGGAGTACAGCACCCAGCTGTTCGATGCGACCAGCATCGGCGGTCTGGTCTCGCACTTCAACACGCTGCTTGGGGGAATCTCGGCCGCTCCCGGCACACGCATCGAGCAGCTGCCCTTGATGAACAGGCAAGAACGCGATGTATTGCTGGGCTGGAGCGGCAGCGTGAGCGCACAACCGCAGCAGCGCAACTTGCATCAGCGGTTCGAGTCGCAGGCTCAGCGCCAGCCGGATGCCGTCGCCATCGCCATGGGAGACGCGTCGCTCAGTTACGCCGAAGTCAACACGCGAGCCAATCGGCTGGCGCATCACCTGCGCACGCTCGGCGTCGGCCCTGACGTGTTGGTGGGCGTGTGCCTGCAGCGCAGCCCAGACCTCATCGTGGCGCTGCTGGCCATCCTGAAAGCCGGCGGCGCCTATGTGCCGCTGGACCCCGACTACCCGAGCGAGCGGCTGGCCTTCATGCTGGCCGACACCTCGGCGCCGGTACTGATCACCGAGCAGGCACTGCGGAGCCAGCTGCCCGCAAGCAACGCGCACGTGCTTTGCATCGACAGCGATGCCGATGGCCTCGCCCGGTACCCCGACGGCAACCCATTGGCGCTGGCCACCGCAGACCACCTGGCCTACGTGATCTACACCTCGGGTTCAACGGGCACGCCCAAGGGTGTCATGGTGACGCACCGCGCGGTGGCGCGACTCGTGATCGACACCGACTATGTTCAGTTGGAACCCGACGACGTCGTGGCCCAGGCGTCCAACAGCTCGTTCGACGCGGCCACCTTCGAGATCTGGGGAGCGCTGCTCAACGGTGCGAAGCTCGTCATCGTGCCCAAGGACGTGCTGCTCTCGGGGCCGGCGCTGACCCGGGAGATCGCGACCCATCGCATCACCACACTGTTTCTGACGACCTCGCTGTTCCATGAGCATGCGTCGGGCTCGCCGGGCATGTTCAGCCCGCTCAAGCAACTGCTGTTCGGTGGCGAGGCCGCGGACCCCGCAGCCGTGCGGCAGGTTCTCGACACCGCACCGCCGGGGCGCTTGATCAACGGCTACGGCCCGACCGAGACGACCACCTTCGCCACCTGGTTCGACGTGCCGTCGACCGGCACTTGGGCGGGCTCTCGCGTTCCGATCGGCCGGCCGATCGCCCACACGCGCTGCCGGGTGCTCGATGCCCACCTCGAACCGGTGCCGTTGGGGATCGTCGGCGAGCTGTACATCGGCGGGCCCGGACTGGCGCGCGGCTACCTGAACCGCCCGGACCTCACCGCCGAACGGTTTGTTGATGACCCCATGCTCGCGGGCGAAAGGCTGTACCGCACGGGCGACCTGGTGCGTTACCGGCCCGACGGCAACCTCGACTGCGTCGGGCGTGCCGATCGTCAGGTCAAGCTGCGCGGCTTTCGCATCGAGCTTGGCGAGATCGAGGCGGCTCTCGCCGCTTGCGCCGGCGTGCGGCAAGCGGTCGTTCAACTGGGCGAGGATTCGTCGGGAACCGCGCGATTGCTGGCCTACGTCGTGTGCCCGGATGGCGTGGCCGACACCTCGGTGCTCGTGGCCGAATTGAGGCAACACCTGCCGGACCACATGGTCCCGTCCGCCATCGTGCCGCTGCGGTCCTTGCCGCTCACGCCCAACGGCAAGCTCGACCACAAGGCGCTGCCGCAGCCCGGGTTCGGGTCGGGCCAAGCCGAACTCCCACGGCAAGCATCCGCCGTGTCGGCGGCCCAAACGCCGCCTTCGGCCCTGGAGCACAAACTGTCGGCCATCTGGTGCGACGTGTTCGGCGTGGAAAACATCGGGATGCAGGATGACTTCTTCGAACTCGGGGGCCATTCGCTGCTGGCCATCCGCCTGCTGACCCGAATCGACCAGGCGCTGGGCTCACGGCTCAACGTGTCCACGCTGTTCCAGGCACCGAGCATCCGGCAACTCGCTGCCGTGATCGAACAGCAGATCGACACGCCCGACTCCTGCGTGGTGAGCTTGCAGCCGCTTGGCGCGCACAAGGCCGTCTTCGCCATCGCCGGCTATGGCGGTGGCGTCATGCCGTTCAGGGCGGTGGCTCGAGAACTGGGCATGGATCGTCCGCTTTGCGTGCTCGACACGGGTGTCTTCGGACTCAGCGGTGAGGATTTCACGCTCGAGGAACTGGCGCGCCGGATGATCTTGGACATGCGGCAGTGGCAGCCCGAAGGGCCGTATCACCTGGCCGGCTACTCGCTGGGCGGCAACATCGCCTTCGAAATGGCCAGGCAGTTGCACGCCGCAGGCGTCGAGGTCGGCCTGCTCGCGCTGCTCGACAGCGGGGTGCGCGGGTTCATCAAGCAAGCACCTTTTGCGGTTCGGGTGTGGCTGCATGTGCGACATGGTCTGGCCCTGGGGCCGGCCCAGGCGGCACGCTACCTGGGCGAACGCGTTTCACGATTGCGCAAGTACGTCATGCCCAAACGCGAGCAGATCTTCGCGGGCACCGCAGAAGCATCGACGTCGCCAGCCATCGCGATGCAGCGATCGGCCAACGCGGTGGGCCGCGCCTGGGAGCGCTATGTGCCGAGCCCGTATGCGGGGTCGGTGCTGCTGATTCGAGCGGAAGTCAGAGCCTCATACCCGGGCCTGATCGATGACGACCCCGAGATGGGCTGGGGGTCGATGGTCGGGGGTGGGGTGAGGCTGGAGAGCATGCATTGCGCGCACCTGCAAATCCTCAAGCCCGAACATGCCGCCACGCTGGCGTCGATCCTGGTCCAGCACCTCGCACGTGTGGAATCGAGCAAGGCGGTCGACCGTGAGCCTGCGGGTTCTGGCGTCTGACGCAGTGGCGGGCACCAACGATCCGTGCGTAGACCTGTGGCACGTGCACGTGCCGCACCACCTGTGCGCGCTGGAAGCGCACTGGCAACGGCTCGACGCCAGCGAGCGTCAGCGAGCGGCGAGCTTTCACCGGGAGGCGGACCGACAGCGGTACGTCATCTCGCAAGGATCCATTCGTCGGGTGCTGGGTCAGCGGTTGGGTGTGGATTCAGCTCACTTGACCTTTGAACGCGGCGAATTCGGCAAGCCTTTTCTCGCCACCCACCCGGCACTTCACTTCAACACCAGCCACTCGGGCGACTGGGTCGTGCACGGAGTGTCGGCCTCGACGCCGCTGGGCGTGGACGTGGAAGCCATCGCACCCGGGCCGATCGACCTTCAGGACTTCAGGCATGTGCTGACAGCGCACGAGTTCGAACGCCTGAGCGCACTGCCCGCAACACGTCTCAACCCGGCATTCATCAGCACCTGGGTGCGCAAGGAGGCCTATGTGAAGGCGACCGGCCATGGCTTGAGCAAGCCGCTCGGCGACATTTGCATCGAGTTGCTCGAGGGTGGCCACTTCGGTTTGATTCACGACCACCATCCCCAGCCACCCGGCACCGGCTGGAACTGGCAGATGCTCGACCTCGGCCCGGATCACGTCGGATGCCTCGCTTACCCGGGCCGCCCGCTGACCGTGCATCTGCGAGGCGATTCGGACCGTATCTGAACAGTCGGGTACCGCAACGCACCAACGCGCCGCGGTCGATGCGCCCGTGAGATCAGCCCGCGACGGCGTCCCTGATCTGCCGCAGAGCCTCGGGGTCGTCGATGGTCGTGAGGTCTCCGGGATCGCGCTTTTCGCACAGCGCCTGGATCGTGCGACGAAGCAGCTTGCCCGAGCGGGTCTTGGGCAGCAGACCGACAAAAAAGACGCGCGCCGGTCTGGCGACCGCACCGAGCTGCGTGTCGACGATTTTCATCATTTCGGCCTCGAGTTGACGCGACTGCTCCGGGCTGTCTGACCTCGCGTGATCCTTGAGCACCGCAAAGGCCATCGGAACCTGCCCCTTCACCGGATCGGCCACGCCGACCACGGCCACCTCGGCCACGGCAGCATGGCTGGCGACAGCCTCCTCGATCTCTCGGGTACCGATGCGGTGGCTGGCCACGTTGATCACGTCGTCGGTGCGCCCGAGGATGAAGTAGTAGCCATCCTCATCGCGCAGCCCCCAGTCGAAGGTGTTGTAGACCCACCGGTCCGGCTCCTGGATCCAGTAGGTCTTGATGAACCGTCCGTCGTCGCGCCAGACGGTTTGCATGCAACCTGGGGGCAGCGGGCCATCGATGGCCAGCACGCCCTTCTGGTTCGGCAAGGTGAGCTCCTTGCCGCTCGTTTCGTCGAGGATCCGCACGTTGTAGCCATACACGGCAAAGCCCGGGCTGCCCGGTCGCGCGCTCGCTGCCCCGGCGCCCTGGCTGAGAGCGAGGATCGGCCAGCCGGTTTCGGTTTGCCAGTAGTTGTCGACGACGGGCTTGCCCAGGGCGTGCGAAATCCAGCTCGACGTGGGCACGTCGACCGGCTCGCCCGCCAGGAACAGCGTGCGCAGCGAACCCAGGTCGTGTTGGGTGAGGTGCTTCGGGTCGGACTTCTTGAGCACGCGGATCGCGGTGGGCGAGGTGAACATCACCGAGACCTCGTGGCGTTCGACCAGACTCCACCAGATGCCTGCATCGGGCCGCGTGGGCAGCCCCTCGAAGAGGATGGTCGCCATGCCGGCGATCAGCGGGCCGTAGACGATGTAGCTGTGCCCGAGCACCCAGCCGATGTCGCTGCCACTGAAGAACGTCTCGCCGGCCCGGCCATCAAAGATGTGTTTCAT
Source organism: Burkholderiales bacterium 28-67-8 (assembly GCA_002281415.1). GTDB lineage: Bacteria > Pseudomonadota > Gammaproteobacteria > Burkholderiales > Burkholderiaceae_C > PBB1. The sequence continues at coordinate 16,256 of NCFZ01000027.1, forward strand.
GCTGGCGGCCAGCGCCACGGCGTACCCGCCGGTGTCGCGCTGAACGCCCTTGGGCTTGCCGGTGGTGCCGCTGGTGTACAGCGTGTAGCTCGGGTGCGTGGCGTCGACCCAGACGCAAGGCACCACCGCATCGAGGTGATCCTGGCGCAGCGCCGCGTAGTCCTCGTCGCGTCCGGGCACGCGCTCCATCGGGCTCAGGCCGCGATCGACCAGCAGCACCTTGGCCGGCGCGTGCGCCGCCAGGCGCAGGGCCTCGTCGAGCAACGGCTTGTAGGCGATCACCTTGCCCGAGCGGCTGCCGGCATCGGCGCTGACGATCACCACCGGCCGCGCGTCGTCGATCCGCGTGGCCAGGCTGGCGCTGGCAAAGCCACCGAACACCACGCAATGGATCGCACCGATGCGCGCGCAAGCCAGCATCGCGAAAACCGCCTGCGGCACCATCGGCATGTAGATCAGCACCCGATCACCGCGCTCCACGCCCAGCGACTGCAGCACCGCGGCCATGCGCTGCACCTCGGCATGCAGTTCGCCATAGCTGTAGATGACCTCCTGATCGGTCTCGGTCGAGACCCAGATCAGCGCGCGCTGATCGGCGCGCTCGGCCAGGTGGCGGTCGACCGCGTTGTGGCACAGGTTGGTCTGTCCGCCCACGAACCAGCGAGCGAACGGCGGGTTGCTGTAGTCGCAGATCTGCTCGAAGGGCCGGTGCCAGTCGATCAGCGCCGCTTGCTCGGCCCAGAACGCGTCACGATCGGTCAGTGATTGCTGGTGAAGACTTGCGAGGTTGTTCAAGAAAGATCCTTGCGCAGGCTGCCCTGTATCCGTCGGGCTCAGCGCGCTCGGTAACTGAATTTCTGGCCGCCGATCGAGGCTTCGTACATCAGCCCGCCCTTGACCACCGTGAAAGTGGCCATGCCCTTGACGTAGCGGCCGACCGTTTTGGCATCGTTCTCGCCGCCGCTCATGCCGGCCGAATTGCCGCCGGTGTTGGCCTTGGCGCCGGCAGCCGCGGTGATGGCGACAGCCGACGCCTCGGCGCCGAACTCGAAGTTGCCGCTGGTGAACTCGTCGAGCGCCCGCTTGTCCTCGAAGAAGACGATCTGGCTGTAGCTCTGGCCGCCGAGCTGCAACCCGATGGTCACCTGGGCCATCGACGCGTCACCGATGTATGCGCCCTGCCGGTACACCCGACCCTTGCCGTAGGCGCCCCCGATCCCGATGCCGCCCTTGCCGACCGTGGGGAACACCGCATAGCCGTGGGCGTTCTTGAAAAAACGACCGCTCTCGCCGGCGTTCTTGAACACGGTGATGGTGTCCTGGTGCGGGTCAGCCCAGGCCGGCGAGCCCGCCACAGCCATCACGAACACGGCGAAGAAGGACAAGAGACGCTTGATCATGGAATGCTCCAATTTCTTGAAAGTGCCTGCGGTGCCCGATGGGTCGGGCGATTGGGACCGGGACACGCTGACTCTACGACCGTGCGTCACTCACGGCGGAAATCAACCGATCGACACCACGAGGCGGCCACGCACACGGCCGTCCATCAGGTCCGTGGCGCGCGCGATGCAATCGTCGAGCGTGATGTCCTCGACCATGTCTTCGAGCGCATTGCGGTCGACCTCTTCGGCCAGCCGGTTCCAGGCCTCGATCCGAAGCGGCATCGGTGCCGTCGCGCTGTCGATACCGGCCAGCGTCACACCGCGCAGGATGAAAGGCATCACGGTGGTCACGAGATCGGAGCCTTGCGCCAGCCCGCACGCCGTCACCACACCGCCTTGACGGGTCTGCGCAAGCGCATTGGCCAGCGTGTGGCTGCCCACGGCATCGACCACACCCGACCAGCGTTCCTTCTGGAACGGCTTGCCAGGCGCTGACAGTTCCGCGCGATCGATCACCGCAGCCGCACCCAGCCGCATCAGGTAATCGGCCTCGGCGAGTTTGCCGGTGGCGGCAACCACATGGTGGCCGAGCCCCGCCAGCAGCATCGTGGCCACGCTGCCGACACCACCTGTGGCGCCGGTCACCAGCACCTCGCCGTCGCCGGGCCGCAGGCCGTGGCGCTCAAGCGCCATCACGCTGAGCATCGCGGTGTAGCCGGCCGTGCCCAGCGCCATCGCCTGACGGGTGGTCAGCGTGCGCGGCAGCTTGACCAGCCACGAACCCTTCAGTCGGGCGCGTTCGGCCAGACAACCCCAGCGCGTTTCGCCCAGACCCCAGCCGTTGTGGATGAAGCGGTCGCCGGCTTGCCACTGCGGGTGCGTGCTCTCGAGCACGGTGCCAGCGCCGTCGATGCCGGCCACCATCGGCCAGGCCCGCACCACCGGGCCGCGCCCTGTGATGGCCAGACCGTCCTTGTAGTTGAGCGTGGAGTGCGCCACGCTGGCCAGCACATCGCCCTCGGGCAGCTGAGCCTCGTCGACGGGCTTCACGGATGCGGAAAAGCCGGACTCGTTTTTCTCTAGCAATAGCGCCTTGAACATGGGAACTCCGTGGTTGAAGCCCGGGCGGGGTCGCGGAACGGGCCTGAACCCACGATATTCGCACCCCAGGATTTCGACACGCTGACAAACCACCCCGGGTCGATTGACTCAAGGCAAGGCCCTCGCCTATCCTGCGCCGCATGCCAAAACACCAAGCGCTGCGCACCTGGATCGGGTGGCCGGGTGCGTGCGGTGTTCAGTGGTTGCTGGCCCTGAGTGTGGTTTTCGTGGTTCTCCTTTGGCCGTCACCAGCCGTGGCGGCGCCTGATGACCAGCTCGATGCGGTGTCTCGCTTGCTGCTTGAGCGCGGTCTGATCCCGGCAGATGCCGCGCAAGGAACCCCCACCTTGGCGCAAAAGGTTCGTGACGGCGCGTCCGACATGGTCATCACCGCGATGAACTTTCTGGGCGTGCCTTACCGGCTGGGCGGGTCGGGTGAAAGCGGTGGCTTCGATTGCAGCGGGTTCACCCGTCACATCTTCGAGATGAGCCTGGGTCTGGTGCTGCCGCGCCGTGCCGACGATCAGGCCAAGGCGGACGGCCTGGTCGAAGTCCGGCGCGATGAGTTGCGTCCCGGCGATCTGGTTTTTTTCAACACGCTGAGGCGCACGTTCTC
>NCFZ01000028.1 GCA_002281415.1 Burkholderiales bacterium 28-67-8
CCTGCCTGCTCGAGTGGCGGCTGACGCGTCTGCGCTGTATGCCCGCAATGTGCTCGACTTCCTCAAGCTCGTGATCACCAAGGAAGGCGCGCTGCACGTTCCCATGGACGACGACATCGTGGCTCCCTGCCTGATGACGCAAGACGCCAAGGTGTTGCGCACATGAGTGCACGCATGATGCTGCGCGCCAAGCTGCACCGTGCCACGGTGACCGAGGCCGATCTGCACTACGAGGGCTCGTGCGGCATCGACAGCGACCTGCTGGAGCAAGCCGACATGCGTGAGTTCGAGCGCATCGAGCTCTACAACGTGAACAACGGCGAGCGCTTCTCGACGTACATCATCAAGGCGGCGAAGGGTTCGGGCACGGTGTCGCTCAACGGCGCTGCCGCGCGCAAGGCACAAGTCGGCGACCTGCTGATCATCTGCACCTACGCGCCCATGACCGATGCCGAAGTCGCCGGGCACAAGCCCAAGGTGCTGCTGCTCGATGCGCACAACCGCATCACCGAGATTCGCAAGTTCTGACCCCATCGACCTGGAGACCGCCGGATGGACATCATTTCGCCCACCCTGACCAACCTGATCATCTTCGTGCTGGCCATCTACGTGGGCTACCACGTGGTGTGGACGGTCACCCCTGCGCTGCACACGCCTTTGATGGCGGTGACCAACGCCGTGTCGGCCATCGTGATCGTGGGCGCCATGCTGGCCGCAGCGCTGACCGAGACGGCGCTCGGTCAGACCATGGGCGTGCTGGCGGTCGCGCTGGCCGCGGTGAACGTGTTCGGCGGCTTCCTCGTCACGCGCCGCATGCTCGAGATGTTCAAGAAGAAAGACAAGAAGGCGCCTGCCGCCGGGAGCGCTGAATGAGCCTCAACCTCGTCACCCTGCTGTACCTGGTGGCCAGCGTGTGCTTCATCCAGGCACTCAAGGGCCTGAGCCACCCGACCACCTCGATCCGAGGCAATGTGTTCGGCATGAGTGGCATGGCCATCGCCGTGCTGACCACCGCAGCGCTCATCGCCAAACTGATCCATGCCCAACCCGCGGGTGCCGCAGGCGGTCTGCCTTATGTGCTGGTGGCGCTTGTGGTGGGTGGCGCCATCGGCTCGCTGATGGCCAAGCGCGTCGAGATGACCAAGATGCCCGAGCTCGTGGCTTTCATGCACAGCATGATCGGCCTGGCCGCGGTGTTCATCGCGGTGGCGGCCGTGGCCGAGCCCTATGCGTTTGGCATCGCTGCGAAGGGCGACCCCATTCCCCCTGGCAACCGGCTTGAGCTGTACCTGGGGGCTGCCATTGGTGCCATCACCTTCAGCGGCTCGGTCATCGCTTTTGGCAAGCTGAGCGGCCGCTACAAGTTCAGGTTGTTCCAGGGCACGCCGGTGCAGTTTGCCGGCCAGCACCCGCTCAACGGGGCGCTCGGCGTGCTGATGATGGGCCTGGGCTTCACCTTCATGCTCACCGGCAGCTGGCCCGCGTTTTTCGCGATGCTGGCGCTGGCTTTCGTGATGGGCGTGCTGATCATCATCCCGATCGGCGGCGCCGACATGCCGGTGGTGGTGTCGATGCTCAACAGCTACTCGGGCTGGGCGGCCGCGGGCATCGGTTTCAGCCTCAACAACGCCATGCTCATCATTGCCGGCAGCCTGGTCGGCTCGTCGGGCGCGATCCTCAGCTACATCATGTGCAAGGCGATGAACCGCTCGTTCATCAGCGTGATCCTGGGCGGCTTCGGCGGCGAGGCGGCCGGGCCGGCGGGCGCCAAGGCGGAGGCGCGGCCGGTCAAGAGCGGCAGCGCCGAGGACGCTGCGTTCGTGCTGGGCAACGCCGAGACGGTGGTCATCGTGCCGGGCTACGGCCTGGCCGTGGCGCGCGCGCAGCACGCGGTGAAGGAACTCGCCGCCAAGCTCACCGAAAAAGGCATCACGGTGAAGTACGCCATCCACCCGGTGGCCGGGCGCATGCCGGGCCACATGAACGTGCTGCTCGCCGAGGCCGAGGTGCCCTACGACCAGGTCTTCGAGATGGAAGACATCAACGGCGAATTTGGCCAGGCCGATGTGGCCATCATCCTGGGCGCCAACGACGTGGTGAACCCGGCCGCGCACACCAAGGGCAGCCCGATCTACGGCATGCCCATCCTCGAGGCCTACAAGGCCAAGACCGTCATCGTCAACAAGCGCTCCATGGCCTCGGGCTATGCAGGTCTCGACAACGAGCTGTTCTACATGGACAAGACGATGATGGTTTTTGGCGACGCGAAGAAGGTGGTTGAGGAAATGATCAGGGCTGTTGAGTAGGTGGCGGGTCCTCCTTGGGCCTGTCACATCCCTGACACGAGCGGCGCCCTATGATCCGGCGCGCCCGACGCCGCAAGGGGAAACGGCCGATTCGCCACACCGAACCCAAGGACCGCCATGCCCATCGAATTCCATGAACTCAGCGACGGCTTGCGTCGCATTGCGATCTCCGGACGGATGGACATTCCCGGAACCGACGAGATCGCGACCCGGTTTGCGGCGCTGTCGGCTGCGTCGAACCTGCGCATCGTGCTCGACCTGACGGGCGTGAGTTTTCTGGGCTCGATCGGCATCCGTTCGATCATCGTCAACGCCAAGGCCGTGCAGCAGCGTGGCGGGCGCATGGTGCTGCTGGTCGGCGACAACGTGGCCGTGGCCGAGACGCTGCAGGCCACCGGCCTGGGCTCGTTGATCCCGATCCTGGCCGACAACGCCGCTGCCGAAGCCGCCGCTCTGGCTTAGACCGGCGGGACCGGCGTGGCTGCAACCCCTGCGTCGGTTGAACTGGCTGTCAGCGCGGTGGCCGATGATGTCCGGCCGGCCGCGAACTGGCTGGCGCAATCGTGCGAGGCGCATGGAGTGCCCGCTGCGCAGATCCTTCGACTGGACCTGTGTCTCAACGAGGCGCTGGCCAACGTCATTGCCCACGGGGGTGAGCAGGCGCTGGCGTCTCCGGTGCGGCTGCGCCTCGAAGTGAGCGGCGACGCGCAAGACCATCGGGCCTCGGTCACCGTGCGAGACAGTGGACCCGCTTTCGACGCGACGGCTGCGCCGCTGGGTTCGAGGCCTCTCACGCTGGAAGACGCTGAACCGGGCGGCCTCGGGCTGCTGATGATCCGCAACCTCTCCGATACGCTGACCTACCGCCACGACAGCGGGCAAAACGAGCTTACCTTCAGCGTGCACTGGGGCGGGGCCTAGCGAGCCTGTCGAATCCCCCGATGGTCCGTGGCGATCCTTGCCGGAAAATGGCAGCTCGCACTCCCCCGGACTCGCATGGAAAAAATCTGGCTCAAGCAGTACCCCCCGGGCGTCCCGGAGACCATTGACGTTCAGGCCTGTGCGTCGCTGGTGGTCTTGATGGAAGAAAGCTTCGTCGAGTACCGTGACCGCTGCGCCTACCGCTACATGGGCCGCAGCTTCACCTTTGGCGAGGTCGACGAGATGTCGCGCGCGTTGGCAGCCTACCTGCAGGGCGCCGGCCTCGCCAAGGGCGACCGCGTCGCGCTGATGATGCCCAACGTGCCGCAGTACCCGGTGGCCGTGGCTGCGGTGCTGCGTGCGGGCTGCGTGGTGGTCAATGTCAATCCGCTGTACACGCCGCGCGAGCTCGAGCACCAGATCAAGGATTCGGGCGCGCGCGCCATCGTGGTGATCGAGAATTTCGCGACCACGCTGCAGCAGGCGCTGCCCACGCTCGACCTGGGCCTGGTCGTGGTGACCGGGCTGGGCGATCTGCTGGGGTTCCCACGCGCTGCGATCGTCAACTTTGCGGTGCGCCATCTGAAGAAGATGGTGCCGTCGTTCGAGCTGCCCGCTGCCGTGCGTTTTGGCGCAGCGCTGGCCGCTGGCCGCCGGCTCGCATTGCGCCCGGTGAGCGTGGCTCCAGATGACATCGCGGTGCTGCAGTACACCGGCGGCACCACCGGCGTGAGCAAGGGTGCGGTGCTGCTGCACCGCAACCTGGTGGCCAACATCCTGCAGTCCGAGGCCTGGTACGGGCCGGCCCTGAAGAAGCTCGCCCCCGGCGAGCCGCTGGTCACGGTGAGCGCGCTGCCGCTGTATCACGTGTTCGGCTTCACCACCAACATGATGCTCAACCTGCGGCTGGGCGGTTGCAACATCCTGATCGTCAACCCGCGCGACATCACGTCGCTGCTCAAGGACATTGCCCGCGAGCGCTTCCACAGCTTTCCGGCGGTCAACACGCTGTTCAAGGCGGTGGCCACCCACCCTGATGGCCAGCGCGTCGACTGGAGCCACCTGATCATCTCGGTGGGTGGCGGAGCGGCCGTTCAGTCGGCCACCGCCGCGCTGTGGCTGCAGCAAACCGGGTGCCCGATCGTCGAGGGCTACGGCCTGTCCGAGACCTCGCCGCTGGCGAGCTGCAACCCGGTCGACAGCGACCGCTTCACCGGCACCATCGGGCTGCCGGTGTCCAACACCGAGATGACGCTGCTCGACGACGCCGGCCACGAGGTGCCACCCGGTGCCGCTGGCGAGATCGCCATCCGCGGCCCGCAGGTGATGGCAGGCTACTGGCAGCGCCCCGACGAGACCGCGCAGGTGATGACGCCCGACGGGTTCTTTCGCACCGGTGACGTCGGCGTGGTCGACGAGCGCGGCTACTTCAAGATCATCGACCGCAAGAAAGACATGATCGATGTCAGCGGCTTCAAGGTCTATCCGAACGAGGTTGAAGAGGTGGTCTCGCAGCTGAGCGGCGTGGCCGAGTGCGCGGTGGTCGGCGTGCCCGACGCCAGGACCGGCGAGAGCGTGAAGCTGGTCGTCGTGCGCAGCAATCCGCAGCTGACCGAAGCGGCGGTGCTGGCCCATTGCGAGGCCAATCTGGCGGGCTACAAGCGCCCGCGCGAGATCGAGTTCCGCACCGAGCTGCCCAAGTCCAACGTCGGCAAGATCTTGCGGCGCGAGCTGCGCGAGCACCACTGACACCCATGGCACCACGCTTCTTTGTGCCTGTCCCGATGGCGCCGCTCGCCGCCGGCGGTCCCTTCGACTTGCCGCCCGGGTGCGCGCGCCACGTGCAGGTGCTGCGGCTGCAGCCGGGTGACGAGCTCACGCTGTTCGACGGGCACGGTGGCGAGTGGCACGCCTGCGTCGAGCACATGGGCCGCTCCGATGTGTCCGCGCGGCTGATCGAGCATCGTGAGGTGAGCCGCGAGCTGGGCTTCGATGTCACGCTGGCGCTGGGCATGCCGGCCAATGACCGCATGGACGGCCTGGTCGAAAAGGCCACCGAGCTGGGTGTGACGGCCATCCAGCCGCTGGTGTGCGAACGCTCGGTGCTGCGCCTCGCGGGCGAGCGCGCTGACAAGAAGGTGGCGCACTGGCAGGCGGTGGCCACTGCGGCCAGCGAGCAGTGCGGCCGCACCCGCGTGCCCACGGTGCATGCGGTGCGCAGCCTGCCCGACTGGCTGCGCGGTTTGATTACCGATACAGATTCGAGCCACGGCGGCGACTGCCAGCGCCGGGTGCTCAGCCTGCGCGAAGGGCGCGGCTGGCCGGTATCGGCGGCGGCGCTGAGCCAGCGCTTCTTGTTTCTGAGCGGCCCCGAGGGCGGCTTGTCTGAAGCCGAGGAAAGTGCCGCGTTGCAGTGCGGCTTCGAGCCGCTGTCGCTGGGTCCGCGCGTGCTGCGCGCCGACACCGCGCCGCTGGCGGTGCTGGCCGCCCTGGGGCTGCAGGCCGACGCGCGCTGAGCCGCGTCAGCGCGCCGCGCCGTCGCTGCGCATCGAGCCGGCCACCAGATCGAAGCGGAACAGCCGGCATTCGATCGGGCCGTTCCACATCGGCGTGCGCCGCGCTTCCTTCAGGCGCATGGCGCTGGGCAGCTTCATGTCGGGGCTGAGCACGTAGGCGGTCCAGCCGGCCGGGTGGCTCGTGTAGGCGCGCTTCCAGTGCGCGCTCAGGCGGGCAAAGAAGTCTTCGGGCAGTTCGCGGTTGCCGCCGTCGCCATGCGGCCGTGCCGCGCCGGGTGCAGCCTTGCCGGCCACTTCGATGCGTTCGCCGTAGGGCGGGTTGAGCATCAGCGTGCCGGGCAGGTCGTCCGGCAGGGCAGGAGCCTGCCGCTCGAGTGCGTCGCCGCCGTTGAAGACGATGGCCGCCTCGACGCCGGCGCGCTGCGCGTTGCGGCGCGCGAAGTCGACCATGCGAAACGACACGTCGCTGGCAAAGATCGGCACCGCCGAGGCGTGGATGCGCGCTTGCGCGTGGCTGCGCAGGCGCTGCAGCGCACCGCGCATCTCGGTGCTCGAAAACGGCAGCAGCCGCTCGAACGCGAAGCGGCGCTTGAGGCCCGGCGCGATGCCGCAGGCGATCTGCGCGGCCTCGATGGCGATGGTGCCCGAGCCGCAGCACGGGTCGTGCAAGGCGCCGCCCGCATCGGGGCGACCCTGCCAGCCGGCAGCGGCCAGCATCGCGGCGGCCAGTGTTTCCTTCAGCGGGGCGTCGCCCTTGTCCTCGCGCCAGCCGCGCTTGAACAGCGGCTCGCCCGAGGTGTCGACGTACAGCGCCGCGCGCTCGGGGCCAAGGTGCAGAACCAGTGCCAGATCGGGTTCGCGGATGTCGACGCTCGGGCGCTCGCCGGTGGCTTCACGCAGCTGATCGCACACCGCGTCCTTGATGCGAAGCGCGGCGAAGTTCAGGCTGCGCAGCGGGCAGCGCGTCGCGGTGGTATCCACTCGCAGCGTGTGCTGCGGCGTGATCCATTGCGTCCAGTCGACGGTGCCGGCGAGCTCGTAGAGCGACTGCTCGTCGCGGTACTCGCCCTCGGCCACCTCGACCAACACGCGCTGCGCGAGGCGCAACTCGAGGTTGAGCACCATCACGTCGGCGGGCTCGCCGTCGAGCGCCACGCCGCCGCGCAGTGTGTGAACCTGTCTGTCGGGCAGCAGCCGCTGGACCTCGGCGGTGAGCAGGGCTTCGACGCCAGCGGCGCAGGGCAGGAAAAACGGAGCGGTCATGCGACTCTTCTGAGGTGGCGGGGGAGTGGCTTCATGCGGGCGGCTGCCAAGCGCCGATCACATGTCCTTGCGCAGCGTCGCCGGGGCGATCTTCAAGGCGTCTCGGTACTTGGCCACGGTGCGGCGCGCGACCTGGATACCTTGTTCCTCGAGCATCTTGCTGAGCTGGTTGTCGGACAGCGGCTTGAGCGGATTCTCGGCGGCGACCAACTGCTTGATGAGCGCGCGCACCGCGGTGCTCGACGCGTTGCCGCCGGCTTCGGTGTTGAGCGACGAGCCGAAGAAATACTTCAGCTCGAAGGTGCCGAACACCGTGGCCATGTACTTGGCGGTGGTCACCCGCGAGATGGTTGATTCGTGCAGACCGAGCTCGTCGGCGATCTCGCGCAGCACCAGTGGCTTCATGGCGATCTCGCCGTGCGTGAAGAAGTTCTTCTGCCGCTCGACGATGGCCTGCGACACCCGCTTGATGGTGTCGAAGCGCTGCTGGATGTTCTTCATGAACCAGCGCGCTTCCTGCAGGCGCATGCTCAGACCGGCCTGATTGCTGCTGCCCGAGGCCCCACGCCCCTGGCGGATCGCCTGCGCGTAGAGGTCGTTGATGCGCAGCTTGGGCATCACATCGGGGTTGAGCACGACCTTCCAGCTGCGGCCCGACTTGAGCACTATCACATCGGGCACGACGATGTTCGCCTCGGCCGGGTAGAACGGGCGGCCGGGCTTGGGCTCGAGCGCGACGATCAGCGTTTGCGCGCGCTTGACCAGCTCGTCGTCGGCGCCCGTCACGGCCATCAGCTTCTTGAGGTCGCGCTTGGCGAGCAGCTCGAGGTGCTGCTTGCAGATCATGATGGCGATCAGCTGCGCTTCGCTGCGCGGCAGCCGGCGCAACTGCAGCACCAGACATTCGGGCAGGTCACGCGCGCCCACGCCGATGGGCTCGAGGTTTTGCAGCCACTTGAGCGCGCAGCCGAGGCGTTCCATCACGAGCTCGAGCTGCTGCGCATCGTCGCCGGCCAGCGATTCGGCGATCTCCTCGAGGCTGTCGGCGAGGTAGCCGTCGTCGTTGAGCGATTCGATCAGCACCTCGACGGCAGCCGCGTCTTCCGGCGACAGTCGCATGCCGACCAGCTGCGCGCGCAAGTGCTCGCGCAGGCTGATGCCCCCATGGTTGCGCTCTTGCGGATCGAAGTCATCGCCCTCGGCGTTGCCGGCGGTCTTGCCCGGCGTTTCGCCGATGCCGTCGAAGTCGTCGCGCTCGGTGCCGTTTTCCCAGTCGTCGCGCTCGGTGGTGCCGAAGTCGGCGCTGTCCATGCCGGGCGCGTCATCGCCGCCTTCAGCGCTTGACTCGGCGGGCGTGTCGGCGCGCTCGGTGTCGCGCTCGGCCACCCGCTCGGCCACGGACGAACGCTCTGCCAGCGGCTCGAAGGCCGTGGCGCCCTCGATCTCGTTTTCGAGGAACGGGTTCTGGTCGAGCATCTGCTCGACTTCCTGTTGCAGCTCCAGGGTGGACAGTTGCAGCAGCCGGATCGACTGCTGCAGCTGAGGCGTGAGGGCCAGGTGCTGCGACAGCCGTACTTGCAGCGAAGGCTTCATCGTCGCGCCTTACATGCGGAAGTTTTCGCCGAGGTAGACCTTGCGCACGTCGGCGTTGCCGACGATTTCGGCTGGCGTACCTTCGGCCAGCACCCGGCCTTCGCTGATGATGTAGGCGCGATCGCAAATGCCCAGCGTCTCGCGCACGTTGTGGTCGGTGATGAGCACGCCGATGCCGCGGGACTTGAGGAAACTGATGATGCGCTGGATCTCGATCACCGCGATCGGATCGACGCCGGCAAACGGCTCGTCGAGCAGGATGAAGCGCGGCTGTGTGGCCAGCGCCCGTGCGATCTCCACGCGGCGGCGCTCGCCGCCGGACAGCGACGGCGCGGGCGAGTCGCGCAACTTCTCGATGCTCAGGTCGCGCAGCAGGGCTTCGAGTTGCTCGTCGATCTTGGCCGCGCGCAGGGGCTTGCCGTCACCATCGAGCTGCAATTCGAGCACCGCGCGGATGTTTTCCTCGACGTTGAGCTTGCGGAAGATGGAGGCTTCCTGGGGCAGGTAGGACAGCCCCATGCGCGAGCGCCGGTGGATGGGCAGGCGGTCGACGCGCTGCCCTTCGATCGTGATCTCGCCGGCGTCGGCGCGCACCAGGCCCACGATCATGTAGAAACTGGTGGTCTTGCCCGCGCCATTGGGGCCGAGCAGGCCGACCACCTCGCCGGCATCGACCGACAGGTGCACGTCTTCGACGACCTTGCGCGAGCCGTAGCGCTTTTTCAGCCCGGTGGCGGTCAGCCGGTGCACGACCGGCGTGCTCGCCAGTTCGGTACTCAACGCGCGCCGCCCAGCGTGGTACTGGGCTTGAGGGTGATGCCGGGCTGCGAGGCGCTGGCATCCGGCGCGGCGGGCTGCTCACGCGGTGTCAGCACGGTGCGCACGCGACCACTCGGGTTGTTCGGGGTGGCCGCGGTGGAACCGCCAGCGACGCTGACCGTCTCGGTCACGTTGTCATAGATGATCGTGCTGCCAGCGGTCTCGTCGGCCAGCACCGAGCCACGGTAGCGCCGGATCACCGCGCGATCGATGAAGCGGATCAGGTCGGCCTTGCCGTCGTATTCGATGCGCTCGGCCTCGCCTTCCAGGTACTCATCAAGGCCCTCGCGCTTTTGCCTGAACAGCGCGCGCTTGCCGCCTTCGGAGGTGGCCACGCCGAACTGCGAACCGTCAGGCGACTGACGCACCTCGATGCGCGAGGCTCGCATCGTCAAGGTGCCTTTGGTCACCACCACATTGCCGGTGAAGACGCCCAACTGCTGCGCGTCGTCATACCGCCCGTTGTCAGCCTCGACGTTCAGGGGCCTGGAGCGGTCGGCCTTTTCGGCCTGGGCCGGCAAAACACTCGCGCCGATGACCATCGCCAGCACGATCACACGAGCCAGACGCAGCCCCGAAAGGGGCTGGCGGCGGAGGGGGATTTGAAGATGGTTCATGGGGCACGAAACTTGCAGAAATTTTAGCCGACAACTTCATGCCGCGAACCCCGCCGGTGCGCGAATGTGCGCACCCGCACCGTGCCGGATTCAGCCGGGTTTGCGTGCGCGCTGGATCAGGAAGTCGGCCACGCTCAAGGCGCGTTCGGGCGTTCCCGCCAGCGATATCGAGGTGTAGAAGCGGCCCTGAACGCCGATCGTGGGCACGCCATCGATGCGATACGCCTCGGCCAGTTGCTTGGCCTGGCGCGTCTTGGTCTGCACCGAGAACGAATTGAACACCTCGGTGAACTTGGCGGTATCGATGCCGTTCTTGGCCATGAAGGCGACGATCTCGGGTAGTTTGTCGAGCTTGGCGTGCTCGAGGTGGATGGCGTTGAAGACCTTGCGGTGCATGGCGTCGACCAGTTCCATCGCTTCGAGCGTGAAGTAGATGCGCTGATGTGTCGTGAAGGGTTCTTCGCGAAACACCACGGGCACGCGGCGAAAGGCCACGTCGGCGGGCAACTTCTTTTGCCAGGCGTCGAGCGCCGGTTCGAAGGCGTGGCAGTGCGGGCAGCCGTACCAGAAGAACTCGACCACCTCGATCTTGCCGGCGGGCACCGCGTTGGGCTGGCTCAGCTTGACGTACTGGGTGCCCTCGATGGGCTCACCCTGCGCATGAACGTGCGTTGCCGCCAGCAAAGTGCCCGCTCCGGCAGCGGTGGCCAGCAGGTGGCTTGAAAACTCACGTCGTTTCATGGTGCTCGGTTCCTCGGTCGTGGCATGGCGCCGGTGGGTCGAATGTGCAGTGCAGCGCGTTGTCGCGTGGTGGGTTGAGTGTGCCTTGCCGCTGAAAGTTCGTGCGCCGGCATCTCGAGGCACAACATGGGCCGATCACCTCGGCGCGCGCACCAGGGCCGCTTCGAATCCGGCTGCAGACACTTTCGCCTTGATGTCGTCGGCTTCGGCCTTTTCCTCGAACGGGCCCAGGCGCACCCGGTGCACGGTGCGGCCCGATTGTTCGCGCTCGACGATGCGCGCCGTGTAGCCGAGCAGCGCCAACTTGCCGCGCTGGCCTTCGGCGTCGTCCACGCTCGAGTAAGCACCCGTTTGCACGAAGAAGACGTAGGCCTCGTCGCCGTTCTTGGCGGCGGGTGCCGTCGCCGCAGTCTTTGGGGCGGTTGGCGTTGGTGTTGGCGCCGGACCGACCGGTCGGTCGGCCAGGATGCTCGCCGGGTCGCGTTCACCGGGCGCTGGCGTGGCCGGCTCGCTCGGCGCCGGGGGCACCGCCACCGGGCGGGCGGGGTTCTTGCCGGCCAGCGGGGCGTTGGGTTCCCAGTTCTTGTTCTTCTCGCGTTCGGCCGAGTCCTGCTCGGCGGTGCGCTGCGGCACCTTGTCGAGGAAGGGCACCGGCACCTTGGTCACGTAGAGCGCCACGCCCAGCGCCAGCGCCAGCCCGACCAGCAGACCGACGATGAGTCCGGCCAGAAAACCGCCGCGTTGGCGCGAGCGGGGGGCAGCAGGGGGCGCTGTGTTTCGCATGGGTGGCCTCACATTTTCTCGGGAGCGCTCACGCCGAGTACCGCCAGCGCGTTGCGGATCACCTGGCGGGTGGCGCTGAGCAGTGCGAGCCGAGCGCGGGCCACGGCGTCGTCGTCGACGAGGAAGCGCTCTGCGGCGTAGTAGCTGTGAAAGGCGCTGGCCACATCACGCAAGTAGAAGGTCAGGTCGTGCGGCGCGAGCGTCTCGGCGGCGCTCGACAGCATCTCCGGGTAATCCGCCAGCCGCTGCATCAGGGCGGTTTCGGTCGGCGCATTCAGCACCGACAGGTCGGCGTCTTCGAGGCCCCCCGCGTTGCCGCCCTTGTCGACGTACTGCTGGATCACCGAGCAGATGCGCGCATGCGCGTACTGCACGTAGAACACCGGGTTCTCGTCGTTCTGCTTGAGCGCCAGGTCGACGTCAAAGGTGAATTCGGTGTCGGCCTTGCGGCTGATCAGGAAGAAACGCACCGCATCGCGGCTGGTCCAGTCGATCAGATCGCGCAGCGTCACGTAGGAGCCGGCGCGTTTGGAGATCTTGACCTCCTCGCCGCCGCGCATCACCGTGACCATCTTGTGCAACACGTAGTCCGGGTAGCCCGGCGTGATGCCCACGCCCGAGGCCTGCAATCCGGCGCGCACCCGCGCGATGGTGCCGTGGTGGTCGCCGCCCTGGATGTTGATCGCCTTGGTGTAGCCGCGCGAGAACTTGTTGATGTGATAGGCCACATCGGGCACGAAGTAGGTGTACTGCGACTCGTCGCCGGTGGTGCCCGACTTGCGCATCACGCGGTCCTTGTCGTCGCCGTAGTCGGTGCTGCGCAGCCACAGCGCGCCGTCTTGCTCATAGGTCTTGCCGGCGGCCACGAGGCGCGACACGGTGGCTTCGACCTGACCGGTGGCGTACAGGCTCGACTCCAGAAAGTAGTGGTCGAAGCGCACGCCGAACGCCTGCAGATCCAGATCCTGCTCATGGCGCAGGTAGGCGACCGCGAACTGGCGGATGCCGTCGATGTCTTCGACGTCGCCCGAGGCCGTGAACTCCCGGTCATCGGCGCGCACCGTCTGCCGCGCGGAAAAGCCCGCGGCGATGTCGGCGATGTAGTCGCCGTTGTAGGCCGCTTCGGGCCACTTCTCGTCGCCCGGCTTGAGCCCGTGCAGGCGGGCCAGGGTGGAGGCGGTCAACGTGGCGATCTGCACGCCGGCGTCGTTGTAATAGAACTCGCGCCACACCGACCAGCCCTGCGTCTCGAACAGGTTGCAGATGGCATCACCCAGCGCCGCCTGACGGCCGTGGCCCACATGCAGCGGTCCGGTCGGATTGGCCGAGACGAACTCGACGAGCACCTGCCGGCCGTTGGGGGTGCGTCGCCCGAAGCCTTCGGCCGCGGCGAGCACCTCGCGCACGATGGCTTGTCGGGCGGCCGCGCGCAGGCGCACATTGATGAAGCCGGGCCCCGCGATGTCGAACGATTCGACGTGGCGGCGCACGGCAGGATCGCGTTCGAGCGCTTCGATCAGCGCCTGAGCGACCTCGCGCGGGTTCTTCTTCAGCGGCTTGGCCAGCTGCATGGCCGAGGTGCACGCCAGATCGCCGTGAGCAGCCAGTTTGGGGGACTCGAAAGTGGCCTGCAACGCGCTGGCGGGGCTGACTTCCTGGATGGCTGAGGCGAGTGCCTTCAGCAGGTCTTGCTTCGCTTCAATCATCGGCCGATTCTACGTTTCGGCCTGTACCCGGCGACCCCGCGTGTCTGCGGTGAAACAGCATGGGCTGTGGTTTGGCGTGTCTTTGGGCGCTTGTTCCAGCGTATGCAGCCACCTCAGGCAGGGCAAGATACGGGTGCGCGCGCGACGCGTGGATCCGCTGTGCGGCCCTGATCTCAACGAGCGGACCGGGCTGAGCCTTGCCCGTGATTCCAGCCCGAGCCATGACACACCACCCGACCGACAGCCCTGCCGTCGACATACCGATCGACACCGCACCCGAAGTGCCGGCAGGCGCCGCGCTACCCGAGAAGATAGGCAAGTACCCGGTGCTGCGCAAGCTCGGCGAAGGCGCCACCAGTGATGTCTTTCTGTGCCGCGACGAGTTCCAGGGCCGTGATGTGGCCATCAAACGGGTGCGTCATGTCCCCGGAGACGATGAGGATGCGCTCCGGTACAGCGACCGTTTCTTCGCCGCCGAGGCCGCGCTGGTGGGGCGCCTGCAGCACCCCAATGTGGTCAAGATCTATGACGCGGTGCTCGAGTCGTCGACCCAGTATCTGGTGATGGAGTACGTGGCGGGCGGCACCTTGAGGCCGTACTGCCGTGCCGATCAGCTGCTGCCGCTCGAGCAGATCGTCGAAATCGGTTTCAAGTGCGCGATGGCGCTGGGCTACGTCTATCGCCAGGGCCTGATCCATCGCGATGTGAAGCCGGCCAACTTGCTGACGGTGCTGAACAACGGCGCCATCACCGACGTGAAGATCAGCGACTTCGGCAGCGTGCTCAACCTCGATTCGGATGTGACACAGGTCTATCGCGTGGGCTCGCTGGCCTACATGTCGCCCGAGCAGCTCGATGGCAGCACGCTCGACAGCCGCGCCGACATGTACTCGCTCGGCGCGGTGCTGTACCACCTGGTGGCCGGCCGGCCGGCGTTCGACGCGCAGATCCAGTCGGCCCTGATGCACCAGATCTATCACGCGGCGCCGCCGCCGTTGGTGGGCTTGCGAGATGGCGTGGGCCAGGCGCTCGATGCGGTGATCCAGCGCGCGCTGGCCAAGGCTCCGCAAGACCGGTTTGCCGACTGGGACGAGTTTGCACAGGCGCTGTCGGGCCTGATCGCCCGGCACGAAGTGCCCCGCGGCCAACTGCAAGGCGTGCTCGATTCGGAGCGTTTCAACCTGCTGCGCAAGCTGGAGTTCTTTGCGAGCTTCGGCGACGTCGAGCTGTGGGAGGTGGTGCACCGCGCCAAATGGCGGCGCTTTCCGGTCGGTCACGCGCTGTACCGCAAGGGCGATCAGGGCCGGGCCTTTCACATCATGGCGCAAGGTGCGGTGGAGGTGTTCCGCGATGGCGAGAAGGTCGCCGCCCTTGGCGCGGGCACCTCGGTGGGCGAGATGGCCTACCTCGCGCCCAGCCCCGATCTGCGCACCCATGCGGCCGACGTGCTGATCACGGAGCTCGCCACCACGATCTCGTTCGTGCCCGAGACGCTGGCGCAGCTCAGCGTGGGTTGCCGGCACCTGTTCGACGAGGCCTTCATCCGCGTGCTGGTACGGCGGTTGCATGTGGCTCACGAGCGACTGGCGCATCCGCGGCGCATCCTCTGAAGGCGTGAGCCGGCGCGCGCCTTGCTGGTGCGCAGCGCAGCATGATCCAATCCTTGTCGGCGCGTGTGCGCGTGCCGTCCGTCACCACCCACAAGGAATTTCGATGAAAACACTCCTGAGCGTGATCGCCCTGTGCCTGGGCTGCCTGAGCCTGCCCGCCCTCGCCGCCGATGCCGCGAGCGCACCCCTTGGCAAGCAGCAAAGCAAGATGACGACCTGCAACGCCGATGCCGGCGACAAGAAGGGCGACGAGCGCAAGGCCTTCATGAAGGAATGCCTGTCGGCCAAGAAGCCCACGCAGCAAGACAAGATGAAGACCTGCAACGCCGAGGCCAAGGGCAAGAAGGGCGACGAGCGCAAGGCCTTCATGAAGAGTTGCCTGAGCGCCTGACCCGTCCTGTCCGTGCAGGCGTGTCCGTTGTGGCGCACCTGCACGGGAAAATCCCCGCCACACCACCTTGGCGCATGGGCTGCAGCCTGCGCCAGAGGCCTGATTTTTTTGAAACCTTGAAGGAGTTTTAGTGATGAGCCACCCGTCGAACCCGCCCGGATCGCTGAGTCTGCCTGCGGGCATGCAGATCAATGCGCCGATGCTCCCCGGCTTCGAAACCATCCTCACGCTGCCGGCGCTCGAACTGGTGGCCAAACTGCACCGGGCCTTCGAGCCGCGCCGTCAGCAGTTGCTGGCCGCGCGGGTGGAGCGCACGAAACGGCTCGACGCCGGCGAGCGCCCTGATTTCCTGCCCGAGACGAAGGCGATCCGCGAGGGTGACTGGAAGGTCGCGCCGATCCCGGCCGCGCTGCAGTGCCGTCGTGTCGAGATCACCGGCCCCGTCGAGGCCAAGATGATCGTCAACGCCTTCAATTCGGGCGCCGACAGCTACATGACCGACTTCGAAGACAGCAATTCGCCGCTGTGGACGAACCAGATCCAGGGACAGATCAACCTCGGCCAGGCGATCCGCCGCACGCTGACGCTCGAGTCCAAGGGCAAGGTCTACAAGCTCAACGACAAGATCGCCACGTTGCAGGTGCGCCCGCGCGGCTGGCACCTCGACGAGAAGCACGTGCTGGTCGACGGCCAGCGCGTGCACGGTGGCATCTTCGACTTCGCGCTGTTCATGTTCCACAACGCCAAGGAGCAGCTCGCCCGCGGCGCCGGTCCTTACTTCTACTTGCCGAAGATGGAAAGCCACCTCGAAGCACGGCTGTGGAATGACGTGTTCGTGATGACGCAAAACGAGCTGGGTCTGCCGCAAGGCACGATCAAGGCGACCGTGCTGATCGAAACCATCCTGGCTGCCTTCGAGATGGAAGAGATCCTGTACGAGTTGCGCGAGCACAGCGCCGGTCTGAACGCCGGCCGCTGGGACTACATCTTCAGCTGCATCAAGAAGTTCAAGCTCGACCGCGAGTTCTGCCTGGCCGATCGCGCCAAGGTCACGATGACCGCGCCGTTCATGCGCGCCTATGCGCTGCTGCTGCTCAAGACCTGCCACAAGCGCGGCGCGCCGGCGATTGGCGGCATGAGCGCGCTGATCCCGATCAAGAACGATCCGGCCAAGAACGACATCGCCATGGCCGGCATCATTGCCGACAAGCGCCGTGATGCCACCGACGGCTACGACGGCGGCTGGGTCGCACACCCAGGGCTGGTCGAAGCCTCGATGAAAGAGTTCGTCGAGGTGCTTGGCGATCGCCCGAACCAGTTCGACAAGCAAAAGCCCGACGTCAACGTGACGGGGGCCGACCTGCTGAACTTCCAGCCGGAAGCGCCGATCACCGAAGCCGGCCTGCGCATGAACATCAACGTGGGCATCCATTACCTGGGAGCCTGGCTGGCCGGCAACGGCTGCGTGCCGATCCACAACCTGATGGAAGACGCGGCCACCGCCGAGATCAGCCGCTCGCAGGTGTGGCAGTGGATTCGCACGCCCAAGGGCGTGCTCGAGGATGGCCGCAAGGTCACCGCCGATCTGGTGCGCTCGCTGGTGCCGGAAGAGCTCGCCAAGATCAAGGCCGGTGGATTCGAGGGCAAGTTCGACCGTGCGGCCGAGATCTTCACCAAGATGAGCAC
>NCFZ01000029.1 GCA_002281415.1 Burkholderiales bacterium 28-67-8
CCGGTTTTTCTTGCGCGGGTGGGCGCGGTCGCTGTCGAGATCCCACAGGTCGTTGAACACGTAGGTGGCCGAGGCCGCCAGCGAAAACGCCGCGAAGGCCAGTGCCGAGTGCGCCACGCGGACGAGGTCGGCGAACGCGAACGAGGTCAGCAGCGGCACGAACAGCAAGATGTTCTTGGCCCACTGGTGCACGCGCAGCTGGCGCACCCACAGCCTCGGCGTGAACGGGGCCGGCTCGATCACCAGCTCGACCGGATTGCCCGCGCTCGCTTCGCGCGACACGGCCGGCGAGGCGTCGACCACGATCACCGAGCGCGCGGCCTTCCAGATGGGCAGATCGGCCGCGCTGTCGCCGGCGTAGGTGAAGTCGGCCCCCACCTGCGCCTGGATCGCGGCGAGCTTGTGACGGCCCTTGAGGTTGACGCCGTGTTCGCTGGCCAGCACCTGATCGAACAGGCCCAGCCGGGTGGCCACGGCGTCGGCGATGCGCCGGTCGGCCGCGGTGGCCAGCACCAGGCGGCGCCCCAGCGATTTCTGCACGCGCAGGTGCTCGAGCAGGCCCTCGCGCAGCGGCAGCAGCTCGGCCGAGAACGCGCAGCGCTCGGCGATGGTTGCCTTGAAGAAGGCGCGCCCGCGCAGCAGCCACAGCGGCAGCGCGAACACGTCCCACGGCGAGCGGCGCAGCAACTGCAGGATCGACTCGAGCAGCGTGTCGGTGGGTGTGAGCGTGCCGTCGAGATCGACGACGAGGGGCAGGGCGTTGGACATCGGGGGGCAGGCACCGGGGAGCGCTTGGCAAGGGCTCGATTGTCGGTGGAGCGCCGCGCGGGGCGACCGGTGGCATCACCGGCATTTGCCGCGGCTATGCTCCGGAGCATGTACGCCGACTACTTTGGCCTGAAGCAGGCTCCCTTTTCGATCGCGCCGGATCCGCACTACCTCTTCATGAGCGAGCGGCATCGCGAGGCGCTGGCGCACCTGCTGTACGGGCTGGGCAGTGGCGGCGGGTTCGTGCTGCTCACCGGCGAGATCGGTGCGGGCAAGACCACGGTGTGCCGCTGCTTCCTCGGGCAGATTCCCAAGCGCTGCAACGTGGCGTACATCTTCAATCCGAAGCTCACCGTGGTCGAGCTGATGCGTTCGGTGTGCGATGAATTCCTGGTGCCGTATCCCGAGCGCGAGCCGGGCACGGCCACCGTCACCGACTACCTCGACCCGCTCAATGCGTTCTTGCTGCGCACCCACGGAGTGGGCCAGAACAACGTGCTCATCATCGACGAGGCGCAAAACCTCTCGGCCGATGTGCTCGAGCAGTTGCGCTTGATGACCAACCTCGAGACGTTCGAGCGCAAGCTGCTGCAGATCATCCTGATCGGCCAGCCCGAGCTGCGCGACATGGTGGCGCAACCCGGCTTGCAGCAGCTCGCGCAGCGGGTCATCGCACGCTTTCACCTCGAAGCGCTCACCGAGCCCGAAACCGCGCAGTACATCCGCCACCGGTTGGCGGTGGCCGGCATGACCGGGCCGATCCCGTTCGTGGGCGACACGCTGCAGCGCATCCACCGGCTGTGCCGTGGCGTGCCGCGCCGCATCAACCTGCTGTGCGACCGCGCGCTGCTCGGTGCCTACGCGGCGGGCAAGGTGGTGGTCGACCGGCACATCGTCGACAAGGCGGCGCGCGAGGTGTTCGGCGACAGCGAAGTCACTGCGTCGATCGCCGGCGCCTCGCGACGCAAGGCGCTGCGCGTGGCGCTCGCCGGCGGCCTGGCGGTCGGCCTGGCCATCGGAGCCGCGGCCTTTGCGGGTGCGCCCTGGCTGATGGACCGCATCCGCGGTCGTGCCGCGGCGCCGGCGCTCGCGGCTGCATCGATGCCCGCAGCCTCGGGGGCATCCGCAGCGGCCCCTGCCGCATCAGCCGCCAGCGCCGCCGCCTCGGCCGCATCCGGTATCGCGTCCGAGCCGTTGGCTGCCTCCACACCGGGATCCTCGCCCACGCCGGCCTCCGCCGTTGCGGGCCCGGCTCACTGAGCAGCGCCGCCATGTCGTACATCCTCGATGCGCTCAAGCGCGCTGAATCCGAACGCAGCCGCGGCGAAATCCCGGGCCTGAACGCACAGCCGATGGGGCTGACGGCCGCCGATACCGACGCGCCCGCCAGCCGCCGGATGGTCGCCGCGCTGGCCGCGGGTGTCTTGGTGGTGGTGGCCGCGCTGGCCTGGTGGTGGTCTGGCGGTACCAATGCACCTGCGGCGCCCGATGCCATGACGTCACCGGCCGCCTTGCCGGCACCTGCGCCCATGGCCGCCGTGCCCGCACCCGCCGCCGTTCCGCCGCCCGTGGCTTTCGTCCCCGTGCCGCAGGTGAGTGCCGCGCCACCGGGCCTCGTGGTCGAGGCGGTGCGCCCCGCGGCCGCCCCGGTTTCCCGCGCGCAGCCACGCGCCCCGCAGCCGGCGTTCAGATCACCGACCGGTGCGGTGGCGAGTCCGGCACCGCGCATACGGCCTCCGGCGGTGAGTGCCTTCGAGCCTGTCCCGCCGGGTGCGCCACCGCCGCAGCCAGACGCCGACTCGCGTGTGTACGCCATGAACGAGCTGCCGCCCGACATCCGCGGCGCCCTGCCGGCGCTGGTCGTGGGCGGCGCGAGCCACTCCGAGCACGCAGCCAGCCGCATGCTGATCCTCAACGGGCAGATCTATCACGAGGGCGACCGGCTCACGGCCGAGCTCACGCTGCAGCAGATCCAGTTGCGCTCGGCGGTGCTGAGCTTTCGGGGTTACCGCTTCGGCATCAACTACTGAGGCGCGCTGCCGATGTGCGGCAACCGCCCTGCGCGGTTGATCACAACAGGCTGACCAGCCCCTTGCCGGCCGCCTTCGAGGCGTACATCGCCGCGTCGGCGCGCGCCAGCAACTGCTCTGCCGATTCGGCATTGCCGCGGAAATGGGCCACGCCGATGCTGGCCGACACGCGCAGCGGCTTGTCGCCGAATGGCACCGGTTCGGTGATGGCTCTCAGGATGGACTGCCCGATCGACACGGCGTCCTCCAGGCGCGTCAGGTTGCCCAGCAGCACCGCGAATTCGTCGCCTCCCAGGCGCGCGGCGGTGTCGCTGGCCCGCACGGCGTTCGTGATGCGCTGTGCCACGGCGCGCAGCACCGTGTCGCCTGCGGTGTGGCCATGGGTGTCGTTGACGAGCTTGAAAAGGTCCAGGTCGATGAACAGCAGCGCGCTCAGGGTGCGATGCCGGTGCGAATCCGCGATGGCGGTTTGCAGCCGGTCGAGCAAGATGGCGCGCTTGGGCAGTCCGGTCAGATCGTCGAGCCGCGACCGGTCGAGCAGCGCGAGTTCGGCCTGCTTGCGCTGGGCTGCGAACGTGACGCAGCGGCTCAGCGAGGCCGCGTTGTACTGGCCCTTGAGCAAGAAGTCCTGGGCGCCGGCGGCCACTGCGGCAGTGCCGATGTCGTTGTTCTCGCTGCCGGTGAGCACGACCACGGGCACCCGGTGATGGAGCCGGGTCATCTCGACCAGCGTGTCCAGCCCCTGGCTGTCGGGCAGCCCCAGATCGAGCAGCACGATCGCGCATTGCGGCTCGGCGGCGAGCATGGCCAGCGCAGCCCCGGCCGTCTGCACCCAGCGCAGCGGTGGCAGGCTCGTGGTGCTCAGCTCACTGAGCATCAGGCCGATCAGCCGGGCTTCGCCCGGGTTGTCCTCGACGATCAGCATGTAGCCCGGCATCGGCACGGGCCCGCTCTCGATCGGGCTCAGCAAAGTTGCAGGCCCTGAGGCGAGCGCTCGAGCGTGAAGCGAAAGATCGTGGCCACGCCCTGTTCGCACTCGGCCCATACGTCGCCGCCATGCAGAGCGACGATACGCTTGACGGCAGCCAGCCCCAGCCCGTTGCCGGCGCGACCGCGCGCAGACAGTCGGCGCTGGAACGGCTCGAACAACACGCCCGCGCTGGCCGGATCGAAGCCCCGGCCGTTGTCACGAACGAAGTAGGTCGCCACGCCACGCGCGGGCGCGTCTTCCTGGCCGAATTCGATGACCGCCGGCGAGGTCTTGGGCGAGTGCTTCCAGGCGTTGTCGAGCAGGTTCTCCAGCACGACGGTGACCAGTGCGAGATCGCCCCAGGCCTTGAGCCCCGGTGCAATGATCCAGCGCACATCGCGCTGGGGCGAGGTGGCGCTCAGCCGCGCGGCGATCGCCTGCGCCATGGCCGACAGGTCGAGGTCGTCACGCAGCGGCACCTGCTGGCTCAAACCCGCCACCGACTTCAGCCCCGACAGCAGCTCGTCCATGCCGAGTGCGCTTTGCTCGAGCGATTCCAGCCGGTCGTGCGCCTTGACGGGAAGGGCGTTTTTCTCATCGTCGCGCATCAGCCGGGTCAGGCCGATGATGCCGTGCAGCGGGTCGCGCAGGTCGTGGGCGATGGCGCGATTGATCGCCTGCAGCTCGGCGGTGGCGGACTCCAGCATCGCGGCGCGCCGGATGGCGTGGTATTCGAGTTCGTACTTCACCTGACGCAGCCCATCCTCGTCGAGCTTGCGCAGGGTGATGTCGGTCAGGATCAGCACCGTCTCGGGCGTGGCATCGCCTGGCAGCTCGTAGCTGCCAGCCGCCGCCACCACCCAGCAGCGCGCGCCGTCGGGGCGCAGCAGGCCCAGCTCGCAGCTCGTGCGACGACCCACCGGCGTGCTGAGCAGCGTCTGCGCAGCGTGCCGGTCGGCCGATCGCACCAGATCCAGGAAGTCGAGGGGCCGGTTGCCGGGCATGGTTCGTGAGCTGTCGGCCCGCAGGCCCAGCAGCTGGCCGGCCCACGCGTTGAGGTAGATCACGCGGCCCTGGCTGTCGAGCTGCAGCACGCCTTCGCCGGCTGCATCGACCAGCGCGCGCATGCGCGACTCGCTCTCGCGCATGGCCTGTCTTTGCTTGTTGCGTTCGATCGCGTGGCGCATGGCGCGAACCAGCGTCACGCTGTTGGCCTGCCGCTTGGGGAGGTATTCCTCGGCGCCCACGCGCAGCGCCCGGGCCGCTTGTTCATCGTCGTCCTCGCCGGTCAGGATCAGCACCGGCGTGTCGGGCGCTTGCTGGTGCACCGCGAAATACCCCTGCAGCCCATGGCTGTCAGGCAGGCCCAGATCGAGCAGCACCAGATCGACCGGCTTGCGGCGCAGCACGTCGAGCCCGGCGGCCAGCGTGGGCGCTTGCAGCATGGCGCCATGGGGGCCGAAGCGACCGCTCAGGTGATCGCTGACCAGCCGGGCGTCGCCCAGGTTGTCTTCGATCAGCAGTACGGAATTGAACACGGGTATCTCCAGGGGGGCGATGTCGGACAGGTTGCGGGTGAGGCGGCTCAGACCATCTTGCCGGGCAGCAGCACCGCGCCGACCCAGTAGGCGTTGATCGAGGCGACCAGCGCCACGAACTGCGAGAAGTGCGTGGGCTTGGCGACATAGGCGTTGGCGTACGCGCGGTAGGCGTCCATCACGTCGGTCTTGGCCATCGACGAGCTGAGCACGATGACCGGGATGTGCCGCAGTCGGTCGTCGGTCTTGATCTCGCCCAGGATCTCCAGCCCGTGCACGCCCGGAAGGTTCAGGTCCAGCAGGATCAGGTCGGGTGCTGCCGTGGGGTCGACAGCGACCGTGTCACGCAGGAACGCCAGAGCATCGCCGCCGGTGTTCTTCCAGTTGAGCTTGCACGAAAGCTTGGCTTCGACCAGGGCTTCGTGAACCAGTCGCGCATCTGCGGGGTTGTCTTCGATCAGCAGGATGTGCATGGTCAGGCGGCGGCCGTCGTCGCGATCGCTATCGATAGGGGTGCCGGAGTATCGGGCAAGGTGAAGGAGAACGTGGAGCCCTCGCCCGGGGTCGACTCGACGGTGATGCGCCCGCCGTGGCGCTCGACCACCCGTTTGCAGATCGACAGGCCGATGCCGGTGCCCGCATGCTGCGAGCGCAGGTGCAAGCGCTGGAAGATCACGAAGATGCGATCGAAGTGCCGCGGCTCGATGCCGATGCCGTTGTCGCGCACGCTGATGCGCCAGAACCCGCGCTCGTGCGTCGCACTCACGTGCACCACGGGAGCCGCCTCGCCGCAGAACTTCACCGCGTTGCCCACCAGGTTGGTGAGCAGCTGGCCGAGCTGGCTGCGGTCGCCCATCACGGTGGGCAACACGTCGTGGGTGACCACCGCGCCGGCTTTTTGCAGGCTGTCGCTCAGCTGGTCTAGCGTGTCGCCCAGCACGCTCTCGAGCATGACGGGCTCGGGCGGCTTGGCCTGGCTGTCCAGCCGCGCCAGGCTCAGCAGGTCTCGCACCAGTTCATGGGCGCGTTGTCCGCCATCGACCATGAAGGCCAGGAATTCCTGGGCCTCGGCATCGAGCTGTGCTGCCTTGCGCTGCATCATCAGCTGGCCGAACATGTTGACCATGCGCAGCGGCTCTTGCAGGTCGTGCGAGGCCACATAGGCAAAGCGCTCGAGGTCTTCGTTGGATCGCGCCAGTGCCGCGGTCTTTTCGGCCAGGGCCTGATCGACCATCCGCCGGTCGGTGATGTCCTCGATCACGCCGACGCCGCATTCGATGATGCCGTCGCGGCGCAGCATCGAGATGTGGGCGCGTATCCAGATCACGCGACCATCGGTGCGCACGTAGCGGTGTTCGCTGACCACGGGCTCGCGCTTCATCATCGCGATCTTCCACAGCGCGCGCACCCGGCCCTGGTCGTCGGGGTGGACCAGCTGACTCACGGTCGTCTTGAGCGCTTGCGCCTCGGTGCGCCCGGTGATGCCCTGCCAGGCCGGGTTGGCGTAGGTCAGGACGCCGTCGGGCGAGCGCGTGAAGATGCCCACCGGGGACGCGTCCATCACCATGCGCAGCCGGTCCTCCGAACGTCGCAGTTCGGTGATGTCGGTCTTCATCGAGAACACGCCGCTCACGCGACCGTCGGCCTCGATCTCGGGCACGTAGCTCACGCGCATCACATGGCTCTGGATGCCGCGGGTGAGCATGGCTTCGAAGACCACCTTCTCGCCGGCCAGCGCGCGCTTGAGGTACGGCTGCAGATCCGCGTAGTTGGCCGGGCCGTGCACTTCTTCGACGCTGTGGCCGACGATGTCGCCACCCACGCGGTGGTCCCAGGCCAGGTAAGCGCGGTTGACCACCTCATAGCGTTGGTCGTTGTCGATGTGCGCGATCAGTGCGGGCACGTTGTCGAGCACCACGGTCAGTTGATGCCGGACATGTCGGTGCTCGGCGGCCTCGTGCTCCAGCTGGCCATTGGCGCTCAGCAGCGCGTCGGCCATGGCATCGAACGCCCGCGCGGCATCGCCCACCTCGTTGCGCGTGGTGCTGTTCAAACGGGGGGTGGCCTCGCCCCGTTCCAAGGCGGTGGCCGCCGCTTGCAGCCGTTCGAGCGGCAACAGCAGGTCACGCCGGATCACCCACGCGAGCGCGCAGCACACCAGCAGCAGCACGATCGGCCCGCCGAGCACGATCGCGCCAAGCGCTTGCTGCTGCAGCTCGATCGCGAGCCCGATCTTCGTGGCCCAGGTGTAGCGCAGCTCGGCCAGTTCCTGCGACTGGGCCGCCAGACGCTCGAGCAGCAGACTGCGCCGGCGCTGGGCGAACGGGCCGTCGCTGTCGAGGGCCGTTTGCTCGAGGCTGTTGAACAGGGGGGCGAGTTCCGCAAGGTGATCTCGCAAGGCGAGCAGCTCCTCCTCGGCAGGCTCGCTGGCAGCGACGGCGCGCTCGACGGTCTTGAGCAGGCTGGTGTGGACCACATGCCACTGCGCGGCCGGTTGCGCATCGAAGTTCAGGTTGTATTGCTGAGTCAGCACCAGCAGGCTGGTCACATCGCGGGCCACCACCCGGCTGTCTTGCTGCTCGCGCAGGGTGCGTTCGCCGAGCGCCGAAATATGGGCCAGCAGGGCGGCGATCACCACCACCCCGCCCAGCGCGATGGCCACGGCGATGAGGGTTTGGGTACGGATGCGCATGACGGGCGTTCAGGGCGCCGGCGGCTCGAAGCCGCGCGGCTGCGATGGCGTGTCGAACAAGGTCACGCGGTCGGGCCGCACCTTGCGCAGCGGGCCCGTGACCACCAGGTCCTGGCCGCGGGGCGGTTCGCCGGCTGAACTCACCTGGCCTTTGCGCAAGGCCCAGCGGGCCTCGACATCGATCGACGTGACCAGCGACTGGCTCAGCGACAGCGCATAGCGGTAATTGCTCCAGGTGTCGGCGATGTACGAGGGGTCCACGCCCAGCCGGGCTCTGAGGATGGCCTGCGCCTGCTCGGGGTGTTCGGCGATGAAGCGCATGGCGCGTTCGACGGCCTGGAGCACCTTGATGAAATCGGCCTCGCGCGCCGCCAGCGGCCCGCGCGCAGCCACCAGATTGAAGCGCGAGGTGTAGACCGGAACATTGGGCAGCAACTCGCCTTGGGCGCCCAGGGCCTTGAGCGCCTGGTGCGCGTAGGGTTCCCAGATCACCGCGGCGTCGATGTCGCCCGCCACCAGCGCCGCACCCACCTCGTCGGCAGGCAGGTACTGCACGGCCACCTGCGCGGGGTCGATGCCATTCATCACCAGCGCACTGTCG
The DNA here is from genome assembly GCA_002281415.1 of Burkholderiales bacterium 28-67-8. Classification (GTDB taxonomy): domain Bacteria; phylum Pseudomonadota; class Gammaproteobacteria; order Burkholderiales; family Burkholderiaceae_C; genus PBB1. The sequence goes on from NCFZ01000029.1 coordinate 8,600, forward strand.
AGGTAGTAGTGCGCACTGGAATTCGGCGGCGTCGCCACCCGCTTGGCCACCAGTTGCTGAGCCGACCGGATGCCGCTGCCCTTGCGCACGATGATCTTCTGGCCCGTTGTCGAGCTGCTCAGCGTGGCGAAGATGGCGAGATCGGGCCGGGCGAACGCATTGAACATGACGCCCACCTCGGACGTCGTGGCGATCTGCACCTGACCCTGTGCCAGCGCCGCCAGACACGCCACCCCCGAGGGGTACTCACGGGTGAGCACCTCCACCCCCGCAGCGCGAAAGTAGTTCTGGGACTCGGCCACGTAAATGGGCAGCGACTGGGCCGCACGAGACGTTCCGATGACCAGCGTTTGCGCCATGAGCGCCTGGCATCCGATGCCCAGCAGCACGCCGATGACCCGGACGCACACGCCGCCTCGGCGGCGGGCAGGCACGGCTGGCGTCGGAAAAGGCTGAGTCATGGGTTCAGTTGCACGCGAGGGAGGGCAGGCCGTTTCGTGACCTACTTGTCATCATAGGCTGAGGACGCACCAGCGTGGCGCACTTCAGCCGCCCGATCCGGTGTTGTCAAACTGCCACCGGCGCCTTGATGGCCGGGTGCGGGTCATAGCCCAGCACCTCGAAGTCCTCGAACTCGTAGTCGTTGATCGATGCCGGGCGGCGCTTGATGTGCAGCGTGGGCACGGCCCGCGGCTCGCGCGCAAGCTGCAGCTCGACCTGCTCGGCGTGGTTGCTGTAGAGGTGGCAGTCGCCGCCGGTCCAGATGAAATCGCCCACCTGCAGGTCGCACTGCTGCGCCACCATGTGCGTGAGCAGCGCGTAGCTCGCGATGTTGAACGGCACCCCCAGAAAGATGTCGGCGCTGCGCTGGTACAGCTGGCAGCTCAGGCGACCGGGCTCGCCGGCCACCGTTGACGGCGCCACATAGAACTGGAAGAACGCGTGGCACGGCATCAGCGCCATCGCGTCGAGGTCGGCCACGTTCCAGGCGCTCACGAGGATGCGGCGCGAGTCGGGGTTGGTCTTGAGCGTGTGGATGACCTGCGCGATCTGGTCGATGTGGCCACCGCCCGGCGTGGGCCAGCTGCGCCACTGCACGCCGTAGACCGGCCCGAGGTCGCCGTCTTCGCGCGCCCATTCGTTCCAGATGGACACGCCGCGCTCTTGCAGCCAGCGTGCATTGCCGTCGCCGCGCAGGAACCACAGCAGCTCGAGGATCACCGACTTCAGGTGCACCTTCTTGGTCGTGATGAGCGGAAAGCCCTGGCTCAGATCGAAGCGCATCTGGTGGCCGAAGACGCTTTTCGTGCCGGTGCCGGTGCGGTCGGCCTTGAACACGCCGTGGTCGCGCACGTGGCGCATCAGATCTTCGTAGGGGGTTTGCATGGGACGTCAGTAACCGGAAAACAGGAAATCAAGCGCATCGTCGATCGCCATGCGCTCGTGCCTTAGCGAGCTCACCGGGCGGCGCAGCAGCGAAACCGGGAATGTCGCGAGGTTGGCCGTGTCGGCAAACACCGAGGTGCCGTCGACCTCCACCACGGGATTGAGCCGTTGCTTCAAGGGCTGAGCGCTCGACAGTCGCGACAGCGGCAACACCACCCGGGTGCCCAGGGACTGCAGGTGATCGGCCTGCACGTCCAGCCAGAAGGGCGTGTGCTTGCGGTCTGCGGTGATCGGGTTGGCGTAGACGTCGAAGCGCGGCATCAGCGGGAGGCCTCCTCGGACTCCGGGTGCGCCGAAAGGTGCTGCTGGATGCGCTGCGAGAGCGTCCCCTCACGCTCGATGCGCGCGTTGTAGTGCGCGATCGCCTCGGCGTTGTCAGCGTTCCAGCGCTCGAAGTAGCGCTTGCGCACCTCGTCTGCAAGCAGCGTGTCGACGGTTTGCGAGATGTTCATGCCGAGCTCGCGGGCCATCTCGAGCACCTTGGCGTTCAGGCTGAGGTTGGTGGGTCGCTTGGGTGAGTCGTCAAATCGGAGCATGGTTCGCCTCCATTCGGTATGCGCATGGATTATGCGTTTTCAGCTACGCATCGAACTGCAGTTGCGCCAGCCGCGCATACAGCCCGCCGGCCGCGCTCAATGAGGCGTGGGTGCCGACCTCGACGATGCGGCCTTCGTCCATCACCACGATGCGGTCGGCGCGCTGCACGGTGGACAGCCGGTGCGCGATGACCAGCGTGGTGCGGTCCTTCATGGCGGACTCGAGTGCGGCTTGCACCATGCGTTCGCTTTCGGCGTCGAGCGCGCTGGTGGCTTCGTCGAGCAGCAGCAGCGGCGGGTTCTTGAGCATCGCCCGCGCGATGCTGATGCGCTGGCGCTGGCCGCCCGACAGGCGCAGGCCGCGCTCGCCGAGGAAGGTCTGGTAGCCGTCGGGCAGCGCGCAGATGAAGTCGTGCGCGAAGGCCGCCTTGGCCGCGGCGATCACCTCGTCGTCGCTGGCCTCGGGGCGGCCGTAGCGGATGTTGGCCATCGCGTCGGCCGAGAAGATCACGCTGTCTTGCGGCACGATGCCGATGCGCCCGCGCAGCGCCTCGAGCGCCAGATCGCGCACCGGGATGCCGTCGATGCGCACCGTGCCTTCGGTCACGTCGTAAAAGCGCAGCAGCAGCTGGAACACAGTGCTCTTGCCCGCGCCACTCGGCCCGACCAGCGCCACCGTTTCACCGGGCGCGATGGTCAGGTTGAAATCGCGCAGCGCGGCCATCTTCGGCCGCGACGGGTAATGGAAGGTCACCGCCTCGAGCGCCAGCGACGAGCCGCGCTGCACCGCCGGCAGCGCGCGCGGCGCGGCGGGCGAAGCGATGGGCGATTCGGTGGCCAGCAGCTCCATCAGCCGCTCGGTGGCGCCAGCCGCGCGCAGCAAGTCGCCGTAGACCTCGGCGAGCACCGCCACGCCACCCACCAGGATGATCACGTAGACCACCGTTTGCCCCAGATGCCCGGCGGTGATGTCGCCGCGCACCACCGCTTGCGTGCCTTGGTACAAGCCCCACAGCAGCGCGCCGAAGGTGGCGGTGATGATGAAACCCACCAGCACCGAGCGCATGCGCGTGCGGCTGATGGCCGTGGCAAAGGCGTTGGCGGTCGACTGGTCGAAGCGCTGCGCCTCGCGGTCTTCCTGCGTGTAGCTTTGCACCACCGGGATCGCGTTGAGCACCTCGGCGGCGATCGCGCTGGAGTCGGCCACGCGGTCCTGGCTGGCGCGGCTGAGCTTGCGGATGCGCCGCCCGAAATACACCGATGGCAGCACCACCAGCACCAGGATGCCCAGCACCTGCGCCATCACCACCGGGTTGGTGACGATGAGCATGGTCATCGCACCGATGCCCATCACGCCGTTGCGCAGCCCCAGGCTCAGCGACGAGCCGACCACCGTCTGCACGAGCGTGGTGTCGGTGGTCAGGCGCGACAGCACCTCGCCGGTTTGCGTGGACTCGAAGAACTCGGGGCTTTGCCGCAGCACGTGCGAATACACCGCGTTGCGCAGATCGGCCGTGACGCGCTCGCCCAGCCAGGTGACCATGTAAAAGCGCAGTGCCGAAAACAGCCCGAGTGCCGCGCCCACGCCGAACAGTGCAAAGAAGTGGTCGCGCACCGCCATCACCCGCTCGCCGGGCTCGGCGGCCACCAGCCCCTGGTCGATCAGCGACTTGAGCGCCACCGGCAGCACCAGCGTGCTCACCGCGGCCATCACCAGAAACAACGCCGCCAGCGCGATGCGGCCGCGGTAGGGCCTGAGAAACGGCGCCAGCCCGCCCAGCGAGCGCACGTTCTTGCCGGGAGGCGGCAGCGCCGAGGCGGTGGTGCGGGGCGTGGGGACGGGCGGCGTAGCGGCGGGCTTGGAGGTCATCGCCGGAGTCTACAAAGACGGCTACAGCGACAGGCGTCCCGCGTAGCCGGTCATCTCGAGGTAGCCGCGCCCGACGCGCTGGCCGCCCTCGTCGCGCAGCTCGCTCAGGCCTTCCCAGTAGACGGTGCCGGTGCTTTGCCGGCTGTCGAGTTCCTGCGCGTCGAGCAGGCCCACCACGCGGTGGCGGCCGGCCGGCGTTTGCAGCGTCCACTCGATGGGGTAGCGCGCCTGCGACGCCGGGCTGGTCCACAGGCGACCGGGCGTGAAGCTCACTTCGTCGGCCGCGAAGTTGCGAAAGGTGCCGCTGGCGCTGCGGTGGCTGCCACCGGCGTAGACGGTGCTTCCGTCGGCCGCACGCAGCCGAAAGGCGGTGAGCGCGCTGCCGTCGTTCAGGTTCATGCCGATCCAGTCCCAGCCCACCGCCCCGGGCGGCAGCACCGAATCGCTCCATTCGTGGTCGAGCCAGGCGCTGCCGCGCACCGGCAGGCTGGCGCCTTGCTGCGTGAGCGTGCCGCGCAGCGCCAGCTGCGGCTCGCTGTAGTAGCGACTGGTGTGCTGCGGCCCCTTGCGCGAGGTGCCCGCATCGCCTTGCAGCAGCACCGGCTGCGTGGTGGTCAGGCTGAAGTCGAAGGCGAAGCCGGCGCTGTCGCTGACCACGCGGGCGCGGTAGCGGCTGGCGCCGTTCGCTGCCGCCGTCGCTGAGGCCGCCACCGCGGCGTCTTCGCGCTGGAAGTGCCAGTCGCGCAGCGTCACCGCCGCGTCGCCCGTCGAGGCCCCGGCGATGCCGAATCCGGCGCGCGCGATGCGCTGGTCGTGCAGCAGCCGGCCCTGTCGCAGGTCGGTCAGCGCGGCATGGGCGAACACCAGTTGCTGCGCGGCGAAGCGGCTGGGGTGATCGGCGCTCACGTCGGTGCGCGAGCGAAAGAAGGTGATCTGGAAGCCGTGCGTGGGCTCGCCGGAGCGCTCGGGCGACGGGCCGGCTTGCAACGCACCCGTCACGTACCACCACTCGATGCGGCTGTCGGGGTGCGCGCCATGGTCGGCCGGGAACTCCAGCGCGCGCGCTCTCTCAGCCGGCGCATTCGCGCCCAGCGCCAGCGCAGCCGAACCCCACGGCAGCAGCGCAAACCATTGCAGCCAACGGCGCCGGCGGGTGTCTGTGTGGGGGGGGTGGGTGCCCGATGGAGGCCTGGCGGGACAAAACATGCGCGAAAGGATCGCACAGCCGTCCGGAAACGCGCCGGCCTGTCCCACAATGCCCGGTTGCCCTTGAGCCCCGTGCCGACCGATGTCCCATTTTTCGCTGCCCGCCGATTTCGACCTCAGCGATCACTTCGATCACCTCACGCTGATGCGCGCCATCGGCCTCAAGCCCGACCAGGCCTTGCTGTCCGAGCACGAGGACGGCGACCGCCTGCACACGCGACTGCGTGGCACCGGCAGCGAGCTCTACGAGCAGACGATCAGCTTTTTCATCGACCCGCGCACCGGCTTGCACCTGCGCGGCCTGTGCACCTGCGCGGTGGGCTTCAACTGCATGCACGTGGGTGCGGCGCTGATGGCCCACGAAGCGGGCCTGGCGCGCGCGCGCCGGCTGGGGCTCACGGGCACCGGGGCGGTGGCGAGCGACCTGGCGCGCCACGCCGGCGTGGCGCCTGTGGTGAGCAAGGAGACCGAGCGCGTCACGATCCACCGGGTGGCGGGCGACGATGACGAGGCCGACGGCTACGGCCGCAACGGGTCCTCATCCAACGCGCTGCCCCACGAGGTCGAAGCCTGGCTGGGGCAGGCCATCGGCGTGTTCGAGCCGCGGCTGGAGACCGGCCGCGCGCTGGCACCGGCGAGCGCTGCGCCACCCACCAAGCGGCTGATGTATGTGCTGAGCGCGTCGGCCGCCCGGCTGGACTTGCGCCTGTACCTGGGCAGCGCGCGGCGCAGCGGCGAGATCAGCCGCCACCACCCGCACTCGCCAGCCATTGCCGACATGCTGCGCACGCGGCCGTCTTACGTCACCCACGCCGATGAAGCGCTGCTGGCCGCGCTGCTGCCGTTCGTGCTCAACCGCACCAGCCCGCCGGTGCCTCTGCAGGGACGCACGGCCACCGCCACGCTGCGCCAGCTGCTGCAGTCGGGCTCATGCTGGTGGGTGGACGGTGCGGACGATCATCCTGCCACGCCTCCCGGCGCTGCGCTGGTCTGGATCGACGAGGTGCTGGCCTTGCAGCTGCGCTGGTCGGCCGACGCCGATGAGCGCTGGTCCACGCACTGGGCGGCCGATGACAGCGAGCCCGCCACCGTCGTGCTGGCGCTGGTGCTGCTGCCCGAGCCGCATGCGGTGGTGCGCGATGCCGAGGGCCGGCTCGCGGTGCGCCCGGCCGATGTGTCGGCCGCCGGCCTGAGCGCACCGGTCATTGGCTGGCTGGCCGGCATGCCGCCGGTGGCCAATCAGGCGCTGCCCCGGCTGGTCGAGCGCTTGAAGTCGGTAGGGCTGGCGCATCAGGTGATGCTGCCGTTGCCCGAACGGCACGCGCCGGCGCTCGAGGAACTCGGCGAGCTCACGCTGTTGCCGGTGCTGCGGCTGCTGACCTGCCCGAACGTGCCGTCCGAAGCCTGGCTGGAAGGCCATCAGCGCCCGCCTCCGGCCGGCCAGCCGCTGCGCCAGGCGGCCGCCCAGCTGGTGCTGCGTTACCGCGTGGCCGCACCCGGTGCGATGCGCGCCGGTGCGCCTTCGGTCGATTTCAGCTTTCCGGCCGGTGCGTCGGACGTGGCCTTCATCGAGCAGCCCGACCCGACCCGCCCGGGTCAGACGCAGCTGACGCGATTCCGGCGCGATGCGCTGGCCGAGGCGCAGGCCACGCAGCGCTTGTTCGAGCAACTCGAGCTGCGCCCGTGGAGCCGTGTGGCGGCGTTCGCGCTGGACCGCATGGCCGCGCTCAAGGCCGGCCGGCTGCAATCGGCCGTGCTGCCACCGGCGCTCGAGGACGGCCAGCTCACGCTGGTGCCCGCCGCGCGCGACCAGTGGCCGCTGCTGCTGAGCCGCCACATCCCGCTGCTGCAGGCCGAAGGCTGGCTGGTCGAGCGCGCGGACGACTTTCCGTTCGAGGTGTTCGAGGCCGATGACTTCGAACTCAGCCTCGACGAGATGCCCGGCAGCGGCACCGACTGGTTTCGCATCGGCCTGAAGGTCAGCGTGGCCGGCACGCCGGTCGATCTGGTGCCCTTGCTGGTCGGTCTGGTGCAAGGCGGCTGGCTCAAGCTCGAAGCCACGATGCGCGATCCCGATGGCGAGGTGCTGCTGCCGTGGCCCGAAGAGGTCGATCCCTCGCTGCCGGCCTGGCGCAGCGCGCCCAAGCTGCGCCGCGAGCGGCTGCTGCGCCTGCCGGTGGCGCGCGTGGCGCCGCTGGTGGCGTGGCTGCGCGGCGTGTTCGGCACCAGCGGCTTCAGCGCGACCGAGCCGCGCGTGTCGCGCTACGAGCTGGGTGCGCTCGAGATGATCTCGGCCGGCGTGGCGCTGCGTGCGCCGCCGGCGCTTGACCGCTTGCTTGAGCAGCTGCGCTCGCTGCGGGTGGGCGAGCCGCTGCCGCCGGTCGGGGTGTCGCCGCACGTCAACGCGCAGCTGCGGCCGTATCAGCTCGACGGCCTGACGTGGATGGATTTCCTGCGCTGCGCCGGCTTCGGCGGCGTGCTGGCCGACGACATGGGTCTGGGCAAGACGCTGCAGGCGCTCGCGCTGCTGCAAAACGAGCTCGACGCGGGCCGCCTCGACCGCCCGAGTCTGGTCGTGGTGCCCACCAGCCTGCTCGAGAACTGGCAGTCGGAGGCGGCGCGCTTCACGCCGCAGCTGCGTGTGCTGGTGCTGCACGGCAAGCACCGCGGCCAGCAGTTCGGCGGCATTGCCAATGCCCATGTGGTGGTCACGAGCTACCCGCTGGCGGTGCGCGACATGCCCACGCTGGTGACCCACGACTGGCACTACCTGGTGCTCGACGAAGCCCAGCGCATCAAGAACAGCCGCAGCCAGGCCACCGTGGCGCTCAAGGCGCTCAACGCGCGGCACCGGCTGTGCCTGTCGGGCACGCCGCTCGAGAACCACCTGGGCGAGCTGTGGAGCCTGATGGACTTCGTGAGCCCCGGGCTGTTGGGCACCGAAACTCAGTTCCGCCAGCACTACCG
>NCFZ01000030.1 GCA_002281415.1 Burkholderiales bacterium 28-67-8
CTGCAGTGGGACCTGAACTACATGCTCAAGCTGTGGGACGCCATCGACGGCGCTTCCAAGGCGGGCAAGGGCGCGTTCCTGATCTATCAGGAGTCGTCGCTGGTGATCCGCGCGATCCGCGACTACTTCACCGCCGACGTCGGTGAAATCCTCATCGACACCGACGACATCTACGAACAGGCCCAGCAGTTCATGGCCCACGTGATGCCGGAGATGGCAGCTAAGGTCAAGCGCTACCGCGATGACGCGCCGCTGTTCAGCCGCTTCCAGATCGAGCACCAGATCGAAACGGCGTTCTCGCGCACCGTCAACCTGCCTTCGGGCGGCGCGATCGTGATCGACCACACCGAAGCGCTGGTGTCGGTGGACGTCAACTCCGCACGCTCCACCCGCGGCAGCGACATCGAGGAAACCGCCACCCGCACCAACCTTGAAGCGGCCGACGAGATCGCCCGCCAGATGCGCTTGCGCGACCTGGGCGGCCTGATCGTGGTCGACTTCATCGACATGGACGAGTCGAAGAACCGCCGCGAGGTCGAAACCCGGCTGCGCGAGGCGCTGCGTCCCGACCGCGCCCGGGTGCAGGTCAGCGCGATCAGCAAGTTCGGTCTGCTCGAACTCAGCCGTCAACGCCTGCGCCCGGCGCTCAGCGAAGGCAGCCACATCACCTGCCCGCGCTGCAACGGCACCGGCCACATCCGCGACACCGAATCCAGCGCGCTGCAGATCCTGCGCATGGTCCAGGAAGAGTCGATGAAGGAAAACACCGCCGCCGTGCACGTGCAAGTGCCGGTGGAAGTGACCAGCTTCCTGCTCAACGAGAAGCGCACCGAAATCACCAAGATCGAGCTCAAGCAGCGCGTCACCGTGCTGCTGGTGCCCAACAAGAACCTCGACACGCCGAACTACCGGCTCGAGCGCTTGCGCCACGACGATCCACGGCTGGAAAACCTGCAAGCCAGCTACACGATGATCGAAGAGGCCTCCGAGGAGACCGGCGTCACCCGTCGCGAGAAGACCGCACCCAAGCAGGAACCTGTCGTCAAGGGCGTGCTGCCCGAGACCCCGGCACCCGCACCGGCGCCCAAGCCCGCTCCGGTACCTGTGGCCGCTCCAGTGGCTGCACCCGCGGCCTCCGGCGGCTTCTTTGGCTGGCTGGGACGCTTTTTCTCTGGCAGCACGCCAGCAGCGGCTCCAGCGGCAGCCCCGTCGTCGACTGGCGGATCGGGCGCGACTTCTGCCGACGCCGGTCGCGGTGACCGTAACGGCCGCGGTGGCCGTGGTGGCCGAGGCGGTCGTGATGGTCGCGATGGCAAGAAGCCTGAGCGCACCGGCGAAGCGCGTCCTGAAGGCCGCGGCGGCGAACGCGGCCGTCCAGGCCGCGGTCCACGCACCGAACGCACGGACGAGATGGCAGCCGCCGACACGGGCATGGCCCGTGACGACCGTGCTGCCCGCACCGAGCCGCGCGCTGAAGCCGGCGCCGAAAGCACCGATGAGAACCGCCGCTCGCGTGGTGGCCGTGGTGGCCGCGGTCGCGGTGATCGCGCTGAACGCGATGCCCGCACCGTCCCAGGCGCTGAGGCCGTGACCGAAGAAAACGGCCTGCCGGCCGCCGTCGAGGTCGATGCCGAAGGCAATCTGATGGCACCTGCGGCCGAAGGCGCAGAAGCCGCTGAGGGCAGCGAGGCGCGTGAAGGCAGCCGCCGTCGCCGTCGTGGTGGGCGTGGTGGCCGTGACCGCAACGCCGACCGCCCGGCCGAGGCCGAGGGCGAGCACGCCAACGACCTGCCGATCACCAGCGAAGACGGCACCGCCGCTCAAGCGGCACCAGCGCCGGAAGCTACCGAAGGTGGTGAACGCGATAGCCGCCGCCGCAGCCGTGGTGGACGCGGTCGAGGCGAGCGTGGCGAGGCCCGCACCGACGGCGAATCCGCTGTCGAGGCAGGCGCCGAAGCCGCAGCGCCCGTGAGCGAGTCGGCCGAAGCGGCGCCAGCCGCTGTGCGTCCGGTCACCTCGATCGTGGCCGCCGAGGTGGTGGAAACCGCCCCCGTGGCAACTCCCGTGGCTCCGGCCCCGGTGGTTGAAGCGGTGGCAGCACCTGCCCCCGTGGTGGTGGAGCAGCCGGTGGTCGTGGAAGCAGAACCCGTGGCTGTGGCCGCACCGGTGGTCGTCGAGGCCCCCGTGCCGGCACCGGCACCTGTGGCGGTTGCCGCACCTGCGGTGGTTCCGGCACCGGCCGTGGTGGCATCGGCTGCACCGTTCGTTCTGGAAACCGACGCCCTGGTGGCGGTGGCCGAAACGGCGGGTCTGCAGTGGGTGAACTCCGATGCCGACAAGATCCGCGCAGCGCAGCAGGCCATGGCCAGCGAGCCCAAGCCAGAGCATGTGCCTCGTGTGATCAAGCCAACGGCAGCGGCTGACAACAGCCCGCTGGTGATGGTGGAAACGCGCAAGGACCTGTCTCAGGTCACCCTGCCGTTCGAGTCGGACAAGCCGTCCGCCTGAGCGTGACCCACTGAGCTGGGAAACCGGCTCAGCAACGAAAACGGCGCACCTCGTTGCGCCGTTTTTCATCGTGCCCGCGGTGGGCTGTGGCGAATCAGGGCAGCCGCTCGAGCGCGCGCTGGTAGGCGGGGTCGTGCATCAGTTGATCCCACGTCAGCGGCTGCGTTTGCGGCAGCAGGGCCACTCGGCGCTGCTCGCTGTCCTCGTCGGCATGCCAGCGCCCCCCCGCCTGCGAGGCCAGCAGGCCATCGAGCAGCGCATCGACCGCCGCGCCACCGTCGCTGGACTGGTTGCACAGCAGCACCAGATCGCAGCCCGCGTTGAGCGCGACTTCGGCTGCGTCGGTGTAGCTGACCTCGACGCCCGCGATGCGGCGTGCACCGGCCATGCTCAAGTCGTCACTGAACACCGCACCGGTGAAGCCCAGTTGCAGCCGCAAGATGTCTTTCAGCCAGCGCGGCGAAAAACCCGCCGGATGCGCGTCGACCTTGGGGTACACCACGTGCGCGGGCATCACGCTGGACAGGCTGGTGCTCAGCCATTCGTAGGGTCGCGCGTCGTCGGCCAGGATCGCCTTGAGCGAGCGCTTGTCGATCGGGATCTCAAGGTGGCTGTCGGCCTGGACGAAGCCATGCCCCGGGAAATGCTTGCCGCAGTTGGCCATGCCTGCGAGCAGCAAGCCGTGCATGAGACTCTTGGCGAGCATCGTGACGACCCGCGCATCGCGGTGGAACGAGCGATCGCCGATCACGCTGCTGGCACCGAAATCGAGGTCGAGCACGGGCGTGAAGCTCAAGTCGACGCCGCACGCACGCAACTCGCTGGCCAGCACGAAGCCGCTCGCGGTGGCCGCGTCGGTGGCCGTCAGCGGGTCTTTCATCCACTGCTCGCCAAGCCGGCGCATGGGCGGCAGGTGGGTGAAACCGTCGGTGCGAAAGCGCTGCACGCGTCCGCCTTCGTGATCGACGCACACCAGCACGTCGGGGCGGATCGACTTGATCTCGGCGGTGAGCTCGGTGAGCTGATGACGGTCTTGCCAGTTGCGCGCGAACAGGATCAGTCCGCCGGTCAGCGGGTGGCGCAGCCGGCGCCGGTCGGCCGCGTTGAGGCCGAGGCCTTCGATGTCGAGCACCACGGGGGCGTGCGGGCTCGCGACGGGTGGCGTCGGTTTCGCACGCTTGCGAGCGGGGTTCGATGTGGTTTTTGTCATGGCAGGCTTTCGACCACCACGAAGCTGGTGGCGTAGTCGGTTTCGTCGGTGAGGCTCACCTGCGCGCGCAGCCGGCGCTCATCGAACCACACGGCGAGCGCGCCGTGCAGGCAGATGTGCGGCTGACCGCTGGGCAGGTTGAGGATTTCGCAGTCGCGCCAGGCCATGGGCGTGCGCAGCCCCAGGCCGATCGCCTTGGAAAAGGCTTCCTTGGCCGAAAACCGCGTGCCCAGGTAGCTGACACCCCGCGCTTCGACGCGCGCACGCCGGGCCCGAAAGACGGCCATCTCCTGGGACCCGAGCACCTTTTCGGCAAAGCGCTCGCCGCGCCGCTCGAGCGTGGCAGCGATGCGGCGCAGGTCGCAGATGTCGGTGCCGATGCCGTAGATCACGGCGTGCTCGCGGCCGAACCCGCCGCGCGGTGGATGCAGCGCAGGTAGTCGCGCACCGTCTCGCTCAGACCCAGCTCCAGTGCATCGGCGATCAGCGCGTGTCCGATCGACACCTCCTGCACGCCGGGCACCGCGCGCAGGAAGTCGGTGAGGTTGTCGCGGTTGAGGTCGTGGCCGGCGTTGATCTGCAAGCCCTCTCGCAGGCCGGCTTCGGCGGTGGCGGTGAAGCCCGCCAGCACGGCAGGCAGTTCGGCCGTGCCGTGAGCGCTCGCGTAGGTCTCGGTGTAGAGCTCGACGCGCTCGGCACCCAGCGCACGCACCGCGCCCATCGCCTGCGGCACGGGGTCCATGAACAGGCTGACACGCACGCCCAGCGAGCGCGCCTCTTCGATCAGCGGGCGCAGCGCGGCGGCGTCGTGCGGCAGCTGCCAGCCGTGGTCGGAGGTCGATTGATCCATCGCATCGGGCACGAAGGTGCACTGGTGCAGCGGCAGGCCCTGGCGCTTCACCTGCCGGATGAAGTCCATCAGGTTGTGCAGCGGGTTGCCCTCGACATTGAACTCGGCCTGTGGCCAGTCCTGCATCAGCGCAGCGAGGTCGAACACGTCGTGCGCACGGATGTGGCGCTCGTCGGGACGCGGATGCACGGTGATGCCCTGCGCTCCGGCCTCGAGTGACAGCGTGGCGGCGCGGGTGACGCTGGGGATGCCCAGGGTGCGCTGGTTGCGCAGCAGCGCCACCTTGTTGAGGTTGACCGACAGCGCGGTGTGGCCGCGGTGCGCATCGAGTCCGGTGGTGAGCAATGGGTTCATGGGGCGGGGGCATGGTGGCCCGGAGTCGACAGGCCTTGCAACTCGAGCATCACCTTGCGGGTGCGCAGCAGCGGACCGCCGAGATGATAGTGAAGCAGCCCGCGCAGGGCGTGACGCCACTCGGGCAGGTTCGTCGAACAGGCGTGTGCCACGGCTTGCAGGCTGCCGTGCAGCAAAGCGGCCTGCACACCGACCAAGGCCGAACCGGGCAACCCCGGCTCGCCCGCGCGCGCCCTTGCCACGCCGGCCTCGGGCAGCACGGCGTAGCGGGTGTCGGCCGTCAGCGACTCGAGCGTGGTCGTGACCTGGCTCAAATCGGGCAGCACGCCCGTTTGCTGAAGCAGCGTGATCTCGAAGGCACGCAAGGCCGACTGCACCGACGATTCATCGCCACCGGCCAGCGCCGGCAGCGTGGCGGCATAGCCGTCGAACAGCGCGGCATGGGCATCGTGGCGGGCCAGCAGCTTCATCAACAGTTCGTTGAGGTAGAAGCCGCTGAAAAGCGCGGCGCCGGTGAGCATCGCGGCACCACCCGCCCACTCGGCACTGCGCAGCGTTTGCACCTCGCGTCCGGAACCCACGCCTTCGATCTCATCGGCCTTCGGCGCGCGCCCCAGCGCCACGTGCAGGCGCTGAAACGGCAGCAGCACCGAACGCTGTTGCGAATAGGGCCGCTTGGCCCCCTTTGCCGCCACGATCAGGCGACCCTGCTCACGCGTGAACACATCGAGGATCAGGCTCGATTCGCTCCAGTCGTAGCGGTGCAGCACATAGGCCGTGAGCAGCGACGGAGGACGGCGGGAAGTGGCCACCGCGCGCGATCAGGCCAACCGGGAAAGCACGGCCGCCAAACGCTCACTCATAGCCATAGCTGCGCAGGTGTTCCTCGTCGTCAGCCCAGCCCGAGCGCACCTTGACCCAGATCTCGAGGAACACCTTGGCGTCCATCAGTTTCTCGAGTTCCTGGCGCGCTTCGCTGCCGATGCGCTTGAGACGCTCGCCGTTGCCGCCGATGACCATGCCCTTGTGGGCGTCGCGCTCGACCACGATGCTCGCGGCGATGCGGCGCAATCCGCCTTCTTCCTCGAACTTGTCGATGACCACCGTCGAGGTGTACGGCAGTTCATCGCCCATCAACCGGAAGAGCTTCTCGCGGATGATCTCGCTGGCCAGAAAGCGGTCGCTGCGATCGGTCAGCGCGTCTTCCTCGTAGAACCAGGGTTGCGTGGGCAGGTAGGGCTCGATGATGCCCAGCAGCCGCTGCACATCGGCGTCCTTCTTGGCCGTCAGCGGCACGAACTCGGCAAAGGCGTGGCGGTCCTGCATGCCCTTGAGCCACGGCGCGAGTTCGGCGCGGCGATGCACGGCATCGAGCTTGTTGGCGATCAGAAACACCGGCTTGGCATACTCGCCCGATGGCATCAGCGACAGCACCTTGGCGTCGTCCAGCCCGAAACGGCCAGCCTCGACCACGAACAACACCACGTCCACATCCGACAGCACGCTGTGCACCGTCTTGTTGAGCGTGCGGTTCAAGGCAGCGGCATAGCGCGTCTGGAAGCCTGGGGTGTCGACGAACACAAACTGTGCCGCGCCGACGGTGCGGATGCCGGTGATCCGGTGCCGCGTGGTCTGCGCCTTGCTGGAAGTGATGCTGACCTTCTGGCCGACCAGGGCATTGAGCAAGGTGCTCTTGCCCACGTTGGGGCGTCCGACGATGGCCACGAGTCCGCAGCGTTGCGCGGCAGGCTCTTGGCCAGCGGGAGTTTCATCAACGTCGGTCATGGGCAGCATTCATGGTTGGGCCTTCAAAGAACGGTGGATCAAAGAGCATCAGGCGCGCAAGGTGCCGCCCGGCTTGTCGGTCGCCTTGAGCACATCGAGCATGCGGCGGGCGGCTTCCTGTTCGGCAAGGCGGCGCGAACGCCCCTCGCCGCTGTGCTTCAGACTCAGCGCCGGCACCTCGCACTCGACCTCAAAGGTCTGAGCATGGGCCTGGCCGCGCGTGGCGCTGATGCGATAACTCGGCACTGGCAGTCGACGCGCCTGCAGCAGTTCCTGCAACTCGGTCTTGGCGTCCTTGGTCCAGCTGCCGATGTCGGTGGAGTTGATCACATCGCCGAACAGTCGCTCCACCAGCGCACGCGCGGCGGCAAATCCGCCATCGACGAACGTCGCTCCGATGACCGCCTCGAGCGCATCGGCCAGGATCGATGCACGCTGGGCCCCGCCGCCACGCGCCTCGCCCTCGCTGAGCCGCAGTGCCTCTGGGAACCCGTGACGCAGCGCCACCTTGTGCAGGCTGTCCTCGCGCACGAGGTGGGCGCGAACGCGGGTCAGATCGCCCTCGTCGCAGCCGGCAAACCGCTCGAACAAGAGACTGGACACCGCCAGGCTCAGCACCGCGTCGCCCAGGAATTCAAGCCGCTCGTTGTGGTCTGCGCTGAAACTGCGGTGTGTGACGGCCAGCGCCAGCAACGCCGGATCTGCAAACGTGTACCCCAGGTGTCGTTGCAGCGCTTGAATGCGAGGATCCATGGGGGAGCGATCGGGACGGCCGGGCATGCTCTTGGGCGTCAGGGAGAGCGCCCTTCGTACTTGATGAGCAGGAACACCGGGCTCATCACCTCGATCTCCTTGTCGTAGGCAAATCGCACCACGACACGGTCATTTTCCTTGGTGATGTCGAGGTCCTTCGAGGTGATCGACTGGATGGAGTACTCGACGTCCTTTTGCCTGTCGAAGGCTGCGCGTATGCCCGCCACGGTGTTACCGCCATCGAGTGCGGCCTTGTTGACGGCCCGCTTGATGGTGAAGAACTCGTTGACCGTGGGCAGCACACGCATGCCCAGCAGCGCCACGAAGCCGACAACCACCGCCCAGAACAACATGCCGAACAGCGAAATGCCACGCTGGCCGCGGGAACCCTTCAATCGCTCAGATGTCATGGCTTCGTACTCCACAACTCAACAGGAAATGAACGGTAAGGCCGCCCCCATTGCGCGCACTGAGGCGGATCATTGGAACGCGCCGATGCGCTTGATGTTGCCGAAATTCATCCACACGAAAAACGCCTTGCCCACGATGTTCTCGTCAGGAACGAAGCCCCAGAACCTAGAGTCTTCGGAGTTGTCGCGGTTGTCGCCCATCATGAAGTAGTGGCCCGGAGGCACCTTGCAGGTGATGCCCTCGAGGCTGTAGCGACAGTTCTCGCTGAACGGGAAGGTGCCGATCTGACGCAGGAACATCTCCCGCGAGCGGTCCACCAGGATGTGGTGCGTGAGCGTTCCGAGGTCTTCGGTGAACTGCGCGGAGTAGCGCAGGCTGTCCTCGTTGTAGAAATCAGGCAAAGCCTGGGTCGGTGCCAGCACGCCGTTGAGGTACAGCTGCTGATGGCGGTAGGACACCTCGTCGCCCGGGACGCCGACCACGCGCTTGATGTAGTCGATGCGGGTGTCCTTCGGGTACCGGAACACCATCACGTCACCACGTTGCGGATCGTTGAAGGGGATGATCTTCTTGTTGATGACCGGCAGGCGCAGCCCGTAGTGAAACTTGTTCACCAGGATCAGGTCACCCACCAGCAACGTCGGGATCATCGAGCCCGACGGGATCTTGAACGGCTCGAACAGGAACGAGCGCAGCAGGAATACCGCCAGGATCACCGGAAACAAACCGGCCGTCCAGTCCAGCCACCAAGGCTGGGCCAGCAGTGCGGCACGGGCCGGGCCGAAGTCTTCGTCGACCCGGGTGGTAGCGCTCGAGCAGCCAGTACACCATCGTGACCAGCGTGAGCATCAGCAGCAGCGCCGAGAAATTGCCGCTCCACTCACCAAGGAACCAGCCGCCCAGGAAAACAATCAGGCAGCCGTAGAGCACACCGGTCAACTTGCTCATCAGTCTTCCACTTGGAGAATGGCCAGGAAGGCCTCTTGGGGCACTTCCACCGAACCGATCTGCTTCATGCGCTTCTTGCCCGCTTTCTGCTTGTCGAGCAGCTTGCGTTTGCGCGAGACATCGCCGCCGTAGCACTTGGCGATCACGTTCTTGCGGAGGGCCTTGATTGTCTCACGCGCGATGATGTTGGCCCCGATGGCAGCCTGGATCGCGACGTCGTATTGCTGGCGTGAAATCAGCTCACGCATCTTGGCCACCACCGCTCGGCTGCGGTACTGGCTCTGGGCGCGGTGCACGATGATCGACAGCGCATCGACCTTGTCGCCGTTGAGCAGGATGTCGACCTTGACCACGTCGGACGCCCGGTATTCCTTGAACTCGTAGTCCATCGACGCATAGCCGCGCGACACGCTCTTGAGCTTGTCGAAGAAGTCCAGCACGATCTCGGCCAGCGGCATCTCGTAGGTCAGCATCACCTGACGACCGTGATAGGCCATGTTGAGCTGGTTGCCACGCTTCTGATTGGCCAGCGTCATCACCGGGCCGACGTAGTCCTGCGGCATGTACAGATGCACGGTGACGATCGGCTCGCGGATCTCGGCGATGCGACCCAGATCGGGCATCTTGGACGGGTTGTCGACCTGGATCACATCCTGGTTGCCCAGCTCGACCTGATAGACGACGCTGGGCGCGGTGGTGATGAGGTCCTGGTCGAACTCGCGCTCGAGCCGCTCCTGCACGATCTCCATGTGCAGCAGACCGAGAAAGCCGCACCGAAAACCGAATCCCAGCGCCTGACTCACCTCGGGCTCGTAGCGCAGTGACGAGTCGTTGAGCTTGAGCTTTTCGAGCGCGTCGCGCAGCTGGTCGTATTCGCTGGCCTCGGTCGGGTACAGCCCGGCGAAGACCTGCGGCTGGATCTCCTTGAAGCCGGGCAACGCCTCGGTGGCCGGGCCGCGGTTGTTGGGCAGCTTCTTTTCGATCGTGATCGTGTCACCGACCTTGGCAGCTTGGAGTTCCTTGATGCCGGCGATGATGAAACCGACCTCGCCCGCACGCAGCGCATCGCGCGGCACCGACTTCGGCGTGAACACGCCCAGGTTTTCGGCGGCGTACACCGTGTTGGTGGCCATCATCTTGAAGCGCTCGCCACGGCGCAACTCGCCATCGACCACGCGCACGAGCATCACCACGCCCACGTAGTTGTCGAACCACGAGTCGACGATCATGGCGCGCAGGGGCGCGTCGGGCTGCCCCTTGGGCGGCGGGATGCGGGCGATGACCGCCTCGAGGATGTCGTCGATGCCCAGGCCCGTCTTGGCGCTGCACGGAATCGCGTCGCTGGCGTCGATGCCGATGACGTCTTCGATCTCCTCCTTGGCCCGCTCGGGATCGGCCTGCGGCAGATCCATCTTGTTGAGCACCGGCACCACGTCGACACCCAACTCGAGGGCGGTGTAGCAATTGGCCACCGTCTGGGCCTCGACGCCCTGGCTGGCATCGACCACCAGCAGCGCGCCCTCGCAGGCCGAAAGCGACCGGCTCACCTCATACGAAAAGTCGACGTGACCCGGCGTGTCGATCAGGTTGAGTTGGTACGTCTGCCCATCGCGCGCCACATAGGTGAGGGCTGCCGTCTGCGCCTTGATGGTGATGCCGCGCTCGCGCTCGATGTCCATCGAGTCGAGCACCTGCGCTTCCATCTCGCGATCGCTCAAGCCGCCGCAGCGCTGTATGAGCCGGTCGGCCAGCGTCGACTTGCCGTGATCGATGTGCGCGATGATGGAAAAATTTCGGATGTGATCCATGACCTGCCGCGTTCAATTCTTGTGAGCCAGGTCGCCAAAGACTCAACGGCGAAGCCGTTGTGGCGAGTGCTCGTCAGATGCAACGCCGTGACGACTTGCGTGCTGCGCTGAACCTAAAAAAAAGGCACGTCGAACGATTGACGCGCCTTCCAACAAAAACGTTTGGCAACTGCTTGTTGGGAATTCATTGTAGCCAAAAGCCCAGCCGGAGCACCCGGTCCGGCTGGGATTCGCGCCGTTGCCTGCCCCCAACCAAGATCCTGCGCACAGGTTATGCACAGGATCTCCAGAGGCTTTGTCCTCAGCCCCCGGTCAGAGGACTCAGCGCGAAGGTCGGATCACGATGTAGTTGACCCAGTCGCCGCGCTTGATCAGCGCGGTCACCGGTTTGTCCTTGTCGAGCTTGTTCACCACCGATTCAAACTGCTTCGAACTGGCGATCTCCGTGTTGTCGAGCGAGAGGATCACATCGCCCTCGCGGATGCCTGCACGGGCAGCCACCCCTTCGGCAGTCTCAACCTTCACGCCGCCCTTGACCTTCAATTCGCGCCTTTGAGCGTCGTTCAGGTCGGACACCGCCAAGCCCAGCAGACTGACCACCGGAGGAGCCTTGGCTCCGCCACGCTCCGACTGCGCGGCGGCACGATCGGACTCCAGCTCGACCACGGTCACGTTCAGCTCGCGCGTGCTGCCCCGGCGGAACACCTGAAGCGTGGATTTGGTGCCCGGCTTCACCCCGCCCACGATGCGCGGCAGATCACCGGCCTTGTCGATGGGCCGGCCATCGAACCGGGTGATGATGTCGCCCGCCTCGACACCTGCCTTGTCCGCCGGCCCGCCCGACTCGACGCTGCGCACCAGCGCGCCGCTGGGCTTGCCCAACCCGATCGATTCGGCGACCTCCTTGGTCACCTGATCGATCTGCACGCCGATGCGACCGCGAATCACGCGTCCGCTGGACCTGAGCTGGTCCGACACGCGCGTGGCTTCGTCGATCGGGATGGCGAACGAGATGCCCATGAAGCCGCCCGAGCGGCTGTAGATCTGGGAATTGATGCCGACCACCTCGCCGCGCATGTTGATGAGCGGGCCGCCCGAGTTGCCCGGGTTGATGGCCACGTCGGTCTGAATGAAGGGAAGGAAGTCCCCGGTGTCGCGCGCTTTCGCGCTGACGATGCCTGCCGTGACCGTGTTCTCGAGGCCGAACGGCGAACCGATGGCGATGACCCACTCGCCCACCTTCAGCCGGCTCACATCACCCAGCCGAACGGCGGGCAGGCCACTGGCCTCGATCTTGACGATCGCCACGTCGGTGCGCTTGTCGGCGCCGATGATCCGGGCCTTGAACTCGCGCTTGTCGGTGAGCGTGACGAACACCTCGTCAGCACCCTCGATCACATGGGCATTGGTCATCACGAAGCCGTCGGCATTCAGGATGAAACCGGAGCCCACGCCGCGCTGTTGCGACTCACCCTCGGGCTGCGGTGACCGCTGCGGCGGTGCACGGCGCGGGTTTTGAGGCTGGTTGGGGATGGGCATGCCGAAGCGTTTGAAGAATTCGAGCATGTCTTCATCGAACTCGGGACCCCCGTTGCCACGGGGAACTCGCATTTTTTCGGTCGTTCGGATGTTGACCACCGACGGGCCGACGCTCTCGACGAGCGCCGAGAAGTCCGGCAGGGTTTGCGCGTGGGCGGGGTGTGGGGCCATCAGCCCCAGCCACAGGGCCAGCAACAGGGCGAGCAATCCCTTTTGGAACGCTCGGGGCACAGCCCGCATCGGGCTGGGGAGGATGCGTGGCGAAATGGCGGTTTGGTTTTGAGTCTGCATGTTGATTTCTCTTGCCAGGGGAAAAGTCTTGAGCAGCCGGGGCGCTACTTCTTGCGTTCGAGTGCGAGTGTGAAAGCGCGCAGGGTGGCGGCTGGCACATCACCCACGACGGTGAGCCAGAAGTCGCCCCGGCGGCTCATCAAGGTTTGCGTGGCGCCCGCCGAAGCGAGCATCGGGCGCAGGTGTCTGTCTTCGTCGTAAGGCTCGATGAAGACCGACACGTAAGTGATGCCATCTGAGTACACCGCATGCACCGCCGTCGTCGGAGGGTGCTTGGCATCAGCACTCAGAGCCGCACCCAGCGGTCGGCGAAAGCAGCTCAGTGGCTTGAACCCGGCGACGAGCTTGCGCAACTCCCAACCTTCGGTATCGAGCTGGGTAGGCTGCAGCTGCAGCTTGATCACCCGGTAGCCCTCGGGCGTACGCATGGGCTGCAAAACCATCTCGGGACGCGAACGCACGCCGATCAGCACATCAGAGAAGGCGGAGACCTCGAGCACCTCGCCACGCTCATTGAGAACCTCGGCGCGCAACAGCAAACCGGTTTGCCGGTCAGACCAAAGCCGATAGCCATAGCGGAATTCGTCGCGCGGCCTGAGCAGCAACACATTGGCATCGTGGCCGGCCGCGCGTTCATGTCCTTGAACCTGCACGTCGTAAAACTCCGCGATACGGTCATCGCCGCCGAGCAGCAGCGACGGAAACGAGGTCACCACATCGCGCTGCTCGACCAGGGCCACCCGGCTGAGGGGCCAAACGGTGTGCACCTCGCTGTTGTGCCGGAGCACATGGCGCGCCTGACCGTCGAGCGGTTCGATCCACTCGAACTGATCGGTCCCCTCAAAAAAGTGAGAGATCCGTGCGCTCGAAACAACCCCGGCAGCACTGACGACGAAAGTGCCCTGAAAGTTGCGCTGGCTGGCGGCGTTGTGGATACGCATCAGCCATGCCCGAACCTCGCGGGGTTCGATGGAAACGCCGGGCTCGGCGTGCGCCTGGCCGAGTGCAAGCGCCAACGCAGCGCCCACGGCCGATGCTGCCAACCAACGCACGATCGAGGACAGCCTCATGGCGTCAACGGGCGGGAACTTCAGCCACCGCATTGCGCAGGAAGCCTGACGGCGCCCCCAGCACGGTGCTGCCGGCAAACTGTTTGTGGGCGAGCAGATAGCGGTCCAGTTGAGGGTCCCGGATCACGTCACCGGTTGCGACGAACTCGGGTGACGAAGCAACCCTGTCTCGCGTAGCCACCGCGACCGCCACGGGCGAGGGGCTCGCGAGCGCCGACCGGGCCGACTCGGTGGCGCCTGGCTGGGGGGCTTGGGTCACGACGACCAGCGCCCCGACCACCAGCACGAACCCTGCCGCCACAGCGACGGGTGCCATCCAGGTTCGTCCGTTGGCGCGACGGCCCCCAGCAGACGCAACTGCTGTGCCGCGGGCATCCTCCCCCCGGGGGGGCGCAGCCTGCGGAGCAAGGACCACCGGCTCGTCGGCCAGGCGAGCACGCAGGTCAGCCAGAAATCGCTCATCTCGCGTGATCGGCGTGGCCAGATCCTCAGAGCGCATGACATCGCCAATGACGTTGTACGCGTGCCAGGTTTCACGCATCTGCGGGTCGTCCCGCCATGCCAGGCACAAACGACGAACCCCCTCGCCAGACAACTCGCCATCGGCGAGTGCCGACAAGTCCTGCGCCCTGGGAGATCCTGAATCGCCGAAATCTGTCTGATCAGTCATGCCACCACCCCACTTCGATGAACGGTACCCAGACCCCAATGCCGCTCGTGCCGCAGTCCATGCCCACTACCAACGTTCGCCCGCACGGGTACCCAGCAAGGGCCGCAACCGTACCGCGATCGCCTCGCGTGCCCGGAAAATCCTGGAGCGCACCGTGCCGATAGGGCAGCCCATCAACTCGGCGATTTCCTCGTAACTCAAACCCTCGATCTCACGCAATGTGATCGCCTGACGCAGATCGTCTGACAGCGCCTCAATGGCAGAGTTCACTGTCATCGCAATCTCTTTGCTGGCCAGCAAGGATTCGGGCGTCTCGCCGTCGGTTGACTCGTTCTCGGTGCGGGAAGTTTCATCTTCGTCATCGCGTGATGCACGAGCCGACTCGGTCACCAGGATGTCGCGCTTCAAATCGCCCAGGGTTTTCTTGGCGGTATTCACCGCGATGCGATAGAGCCACGTGTAGAACGCGCTCTCGCCCCTGAACTGCGGAATCGCACGGTAGGCGCGGATGAAGGTCTCCTGCGCAATGTCGGGCACCAGGTCGACATCGCGCACCATGCGACCGATCAGCCGTTCTATGCGGCGCTGGTACTTGATGACGAGCATTTCGAAGGCCTTGACATCGCCTTGCTTGACGCGCTCGATCAGCGGCGCATCGACATCGATCGATGGCGCTCGCTCGATCAATTGGACTCCGCCGGATGGGGGGTAGTCGAGGGGGCGCGGTCCAGTCCCCTTGAATGAACCGCACACCGCAACGCGTGCCAGTCGGCCGGCAGGCCCCGTCGTTGAACGGGCAACCACCGCGGACTCATCGGGTTGCTGTCATCGTGCGACTCAAGTCTCAGCAACATGAAGACCCCCAAATCGATGGGCACCCGAACTCTCCGAGGCCCATCCTCTTGGTCCGCGTTGCCTTGACGCGCGCAGTACCAGTGCCGTGAATCCCAACGCAGAAAAACCGGAAGCCACCTGAGGCCGCAACCCACGCCCAGAACCGAGGCGGCGGTGAAAAATGCGAACAGCCACCCGCACCAAGGCGGAAGCCCGCCGTGATCGCTGGCGAACCACACGCCAGCAACCAGCACGACAAGAAGACCGAGCCCGGCCAGCAGGGCGTTCCAGACATCGAAACGCTCTACCTTCACCCGAAGTGGTGGAGCCGCCCGCATGCAAAGCGCGAGAAACCGCCGTCAAATGCGCTTGAACACGAGTGTGCCGTTGGTGCCACCAAAGCCGAAATTGTTCTTCGCCGCGTACTCGATCTTCATCTCGCGCGCCGTGTTGGCACAGTAGTCGAGATCGCAGTCCGGGTCTTGATTGAAGATGTTGATGGTCGGCGGGGACACCTGATGGAGCACCGACAGCGCGGTGAACACGGATTCGATACCGCCAGCGCCCCCCAACAGGTGACCGGTCATCGACTTGGTGGAATTCACCACCAGCCGTTTCGAGTGATCACCAAAAGCGAGCTTGATGGCGTTGGTTTCGTTTATGTCACCCAACGGCGTCGACGTGCCGTGGGCGTTGAGGTACTGGACCTGATCTGCATCGATCTGAGCGTTGCGCAGCGCCGCACGCATGGCGCGCTTCGGGCCGTCCACACTCGGAGCGGTCATGTGATACGCATCAGCACCCATGCCGAACCCGACGAGTTCGGCGTAAATCCTGGCACCGCGGCGCTTGGCGTGCTCGTACTCCTCGAGCACCATGACACCGGAGCCCTCGCCGAGTACGAAACCATCCCGATCCTTGTCCCAGGGACGCGACGCGGTGGTCGGATCATCGTTCCGTGTGGACAACGCGCGAGCAGCAGCAAAGCCGCCAACCCCCAGCGGAGACACCGTGGCTTCGGCACCGCCGGCGACCATGACATCGACATCACCGTACTCGATCAGACGCCCCGCCTGACCGATGCAATGAAGGCCCGTCGTGCAGGCGGTCACGATCGCCAAATTGGGACCCTGAAAGCCAAACTTGATCGACAGGTGGCCGGAGATCATGTTGATGATCGAAGCCGGCACGAAGAAAGGCGACACGCGACGAGGGCCGCGAGCCACCAGTTCGGCGTGGGTGTCCTCGATCAGAGGCAAGCCGCCGATGCCCGAACCCACCAGGCAACCGATGCGCTCGGCTTGCTCCTCGGTCAGTTCACCGTTGGTCTTCAGACCGGAATCCCTCACGGCCTGAATCGATGCCGCCATCCCGTACTGCATGAACATGTCCATGTGTCGGGCTTCCTTGGCAGGGAAGTAATCCTCCACATTGAAGTTCTTGACTTCACCTGCGAACCGGCAGGCAAAGTCAGTCGCATCAAAACGGGTAATGTTGGCAATTCCGGAGCGACCAGACACCAAGCTGGCCCAAGCCTCGTCGAGGCTGTTGCCCACCGGGCTGATCAGCCCCATGCCTGTGACGACCACACGCCTGCGGCTCACCAGCGCACCTCGCAGAGGACGCGGCTGCCCGCACAGAGAATGCCGGCTTCGAGCCGATGGAAGCGCATACCGAGAGCGACGTACGTCAAGCTTTTTGGTGCTTCAGGGCGTAATCGATAGCCAATTGCACCGTGGTGATCTTCTCAGCCTCTTCGTCGGGAATCTCGATGCCGAACTCGTCCTCGAGGGCCATCACCAGTTCCACGGTGTCAAGCGAGTCTGCACCCAGATCGGCGACGAAGGCCTTTTCATTGGACACGTCGGATTCGGGCACGCCGAGTTGCTCGGCAACGATCTTCTTGACACGGGATTCGATATCGCTCATGACTCCTCCAGGAGTATTGTCTGAAACAGCCCGGGATTCTAAAGGTTGCACCGAGTCGATTCGCCGACTTGGCGCTCCCTTCAACCGGCCGGGCAGGTCCGGTGGATTGATGTATAGGGGGACAGCGTCAGTTCATGAACATGCCGCCGTTGACATGCAACTCTGTTCCCGTGATGTAGCCGGCACCAGCTGACACGAGGAAAGCAACCGCATGCGCCACGTCGTCGACACTGCCGAGTCGGCCCAACGGGATCTGTGTCAGCAGCGCAGCCTTGTGAGCCTCGGCAAGCGCATCGGTCATGTCGGTGGCGATGAAGCCCGGAGCGACACAGTTCACGGTGATGCCTCGGCTGCCGAGTTCACGCGCCAGGGACCGAGTCAGACCCGCCACGCCGGCTTTGGCCGCAGCGTAGTTGGCCTGGCCGGCGTTGCCGCTTGCGCCCACCACCGAGGTGATGTTGACGATGCGGCCTTGCCTTTGCTTGATCATGGGCCGGATGGCAGCACGGCTGAGGCGAAACACGGCCGTGAGGTTGGTGTCGATCACCGCATCCCAGTCGGCGTCTTTCATTCGCATGGCCAGGTTATCGCGCGTGATGCCCGCGTTGTTCACCAACACATGCAGTGCACCATGCTCCTTGAGGATGGCGTCAAACGTGCTGTCAATGCCTGCGGTGTCGTTCACATCGAGACACGCGCCACGGCAACCGGCGTACTCCGCCAGGGACGCATCAATGGCGCGAGCGCCCGCCTCGGTCGTCGCGGTTCCGATCACGATCAGGCCTCGTCTGGCGAGTTCCAGCGCGATGGCGCGTCCGATACCGCGCGAGGCGCCGGTCACGAGGGCCACTTCCCGGGCGGGGTTCTGTTCGGTTGTCATGACAGCAAGCTCCGTGTTTCGAGCATCGAGGTCGGATCGAAGATGGCCCCGGAAATCGCTTCGGCGTCGATTCGTTTCATCATTCCGGCAAGTACCTTTCCGGGCCCGCATTCGATCAAGTGCAACACGCCCATCGCGCGAATGGCGCGGATGGTCTCGCACCACCGAACCGGACCGAACGCCTGACGGTACAAAGCGTCCCGAATACGGGCTGGATCAGACTCGGCGAGCACATCGATGTTGTTGAGCACAGGGATGGTCGGCGGCTTGAGTGCCACGGACGCCAGTTTGCCCTTGAGTCGTTCGGCGGCCGGCTTCATCAGCGTGCAATGGAACGGAGCCGACACAGGCAACGGAAGAACACGTTTGGCGCCTGCAGCCTTGAGGCGTTCGCCGGCCAGTTCCACTCCCGCACGCGAACCCGAGATCACGGTTTGCTTCGGGTCGTTGAAGTTGGCGGCCTCGACCACCTCGCCGCTGGCGGCGGCAACCTCGACACAACAGGCGCTGACAGCCTCCGCGTCAAGCCCCAGAACGGCTGCCATCGCGCCCATGCCGACGGGCACGGCTTCTTGCATCGCCTGCGCGCGGAAACGAACCAGAGGCAGGGCATCGGTCAGCGAGAGTGACCCTGCGGCCACCAAGGCGCTGTACTCCCCCAGAGAGTGGCCCGCCAGCACCGCAGGGGTCAGCTCCGTTTCGGCGATCCACGCGCGGTAGCAGGCGATCGCGGCGGTGAGCATCACTGGCTGCGTGTTGGTCGTCAGGTCGAGCTGGTCCTTGGGGCCTTCGCGCACAAGCCGGCCGATGTCGCACGACAGGGCTTCAGACGCTTCGGCCAGCGTGTGGCGCACGGCAGGGTGCTCGCCCCAGCCGTCGAGCATGCCAACGGCTTGAGAGCCCTGGCCAGGAAAAACAAACGCGAAGGTTGTCATTGCATGTTCTTTTGGTTCGCGAGCCGGCGCGATCGCTGCAGGCTCAGTAGTCGAGCAGCACGGCACCCCATGTGAAACCACCTCCGACGCCCTCGAGCATCAGCGTGTCACCCCGCACGACCTGACCGCTTCTCACCGCCACGTCCAGCGCCAGCGGAATCGAAGCCGCGGAGGTGTTTCCATGGTCTGCGACCGTGACGATCACCTTGTCCATGGGTAGTTTCAGCTTGCGCGCCGTGCTTTGCATGATCCGGATATTGGCCTGATGCGGAATCAGCCAGTCGATGTCAGCCTCGGTGCGCCCGGCCTTGAGCAGCACGGCACGCGCAACGTCTTCGAGCACCGTGACCGCCAACTTGAACACGGCCTGGCCGTCCATCTTCAAGGTGGCATCCCCGCACAGCAAACCACCCGACACCCGACCGGGCGTGAACAGAACGCCCACGTGACGGCCATCGGCGTGCAGTTCGCTGGCCAGGATGCCGGGTTCGTCGCTGGCCTCGAGCACCACCGCACCGGCACCATCGCCGAACAGCACGCAAGTGGTTCGGTCGTTGAAGTCAAGCAGACGGGAAAACACCTCGGAGCCGATCACCAGCGCTCTGGACGCCGCGCCTGTGCGAATCATTGAATCGGCAACCGTCAGTGCGTACACAAAACCGGAACACACCGCCTGCACATCGAAGGCCGGACAACCCGCCAGCCCCAGCTTGTTCTGGACGATGCACGCAGTCGACGGGAAGACCATGTCGGGGGTCGAGGTGGCCACGATGATCAGATCGATGGCCGCCCCATCACCGCCTGCCGACTCGATCGCCCGACGGGCCGCAGCCACCGCCAGATCGCTGCACAGCTCGTCATCCCCGGCGAAATAGCGCGATCTGATGCCGGTGCGCTCGGTGATCCAGTCGTCAGAGGTCTCTATCCCGCCGGCGGCCAGACGTTCTGCCAACTGGGCGTTGGTGACGCGGTTGGCCGGCAGGTATCCGCCTGTTCCGGCGATGCGCGAGTAGCGAGGCAAAGAGGCGGCGGGCGTTGTTGCGTGGTCGTTCATGCGACTGGATGCGTGGCGCTCATCTTCGGGGTTTCGGCAGCGCCGGCTGCAGGCATGGCCTGCAACGTTTCGCAAATCCGCTCATGGGCTTTGGCGAGCAGGCCGTGGCGCGCGGCATCATAAGCGCGGTTCAATGCGTGCTCGAACCCGGCCGCATCCGCAGAACCGTGGCTTTTGAAAACCAGCCCGCGCAGCCCCAGCAAAGCCGCACCGTTGTACTGGCGATAGTCAACACGCGCCTTGAACCGCTTCAAAACGGGCCAGGCAGCCAAAGCGCACAGTCGGCTCAAGACGCTGCGATTGAATTCCTGCTTGATGGAACTCGAAAACAGCGTGGCCAACCCCTCGGCCGCCTTCAGCGCCACATTGCCGACGAATCCATCGCACACGACGATGTCCACCGTGCCCTTGAACATGTCGTTGCCTTCGACGTTGCCGTAGAAATTCAAGTGGCCGTTTGCTGAAGCCGTGCGCAGCAGCTCACCCGCCTGCTTGATGACCTCGCTGCCCTTGATGGCCTCTTCGCCGATGTTCAGGAGGCCGACGCTGGGCTGGGGCTTGCCTTCAACCGCAGACACCAGAGCGCTACCCATCAACGCGAATTGCAGCAGATGAGCAGCGGTGCAGTCCACATTGGCGCCGAGATCGAGCACCGTGGTGTGGCCGCCCTTCACATTGGGCAACAAGCCCGATATCGCCGGCCGGTCAATGCCGTCAATGGTCTTGAGCACGTAGCGAGAAACCGCCATCAGCGCGCCAGTATTCCCAGCCGAAACGCACACATCCGCCTCGGACACGCCAGCCTCGCCGGGCTTCACCAGTTCGATGGCCAGCCGCATCGACGATTGCTTCTTTCGCCGCAGCGCGACCTCGATCGAATCGTCCATTTCCACGACTTCGGTGGCCTCCAGCAACCTGCAACGTGGCCACTGGCTGGCTGAGCCCATCGCGCCAAGGCGCCCGACCAGAATCAACTCCGCGTCGGGGTGCCGAGACAGAAACGCCTCACAGGCAGGCAGCACCACGGTCGGGCCATGGTCTCCGCCCATGCAATCGACGGCCATGCGAACCGGCCCACCGAGGGGGCCGTGCTTCAGTTTCTGGACGTTGGAAGTCATCGCAACCTGTTCAAGCCGATCATCGGCACGAACCAAACGAAAAAGCCCGGCTTTGCTGGATTGCAGGGACCGGGCCGTCTGGGGCAACGAGTGTCGCCGGCTGCGCGGCCGAATGGGCGGCGCTGGCGATCATGGCAGCGTCAAGAATTCAGGCGTCTGCCTTGGTCTTGAACACCTTGCGCCCACGATAGAAACCAGTGGGGCTGATGTGGTGACGCAGATGCAACTCGCCGGTGGTGGGCTCGATCGCGGTACCTGGAGTGGTAAGCGCATTGTGTGAGCGATGCATGCCGCGCTTGGAAGGCGACTTCTTGTTTTGCTGAACGGCCATGAGTTTCTCCGCGAACGTTGGATGTGGCGCCATGGGACAGGCCTGAAACAGTCCTGCGAGGCGCTGGCAACACGACGATCCAGCCAAAACGCGGGACCGATCACTGCCAAAAAGGTTTGCGAGTGTATCAGGCCGACGGTTCAGTTCGGCGAAGGTTTGCGCTTGAGCTTGAGCTCGCCCAGCACCTCGAACGGGTTCGTGCGCTCCTCAAGCTCGACCAGGTCGGGCGCCACCGTCAGCGGCTGCGGACACACCTCGTGCCGGGGCACGAGGGGCAGAGCCAGCAGGCACTCGTCCTCGACGAGCTCGGTCACGTCGAAAGTGCGCGACAGCACCAGCACGTCCTCTTCGATCTCGGCGTCGACGGCCAGCGCCTGTTGCTCATCGGCGACAAAACGAAAACTTCGTTCGACCCGCAAGGCTGTCACCACGGGTTGCAGGCAGCGTTGGCATACCAGCGACAAACAGGCATCGGCCTCAAGATGCAGCCAGGTTTCCGAGCCGCCACCGCGCGTCGCACGACTCTCTCCCGTGGCCTGCCAGCGATAGAAATCCTCGGCGCCAGGCTTGGCATCGGGGTGCGCTTCCTCGCTCAACCTCACGAGCTCCGCAAGGCTGGATGACCCCGAAACACAATCACCTCGGCGGGCCAGTGCTGCGATGTCCACGCTTCGGGGATCGGGAATCTCGGTATCCATAACGGTTCAGTTTACGGGTTGGCGCGGCGCCCTCAGTCGCCACCTCCGATGGGACAATCGTCTCGAATGCAAACCCTCCCCCGCCTGGTTCTGGCCTCCACATCGATCTACCGACGCGAATTGCTGGGTCGGTTGCGCCTGCCGTTCGAGGTGTTGGCGCCGGACGTGGACGAGACCCCCGGCAACGCAGAGCGGCCCGGCCTGCTCGCGCAGCGCCTGGCACTGGCCAAGGCCCGTGCGGTGGCGCACTTGCATCCTGAGGCGGTGGTCATCGGCTCCGATCAGGTCGCCGACCTGGATGGCGTCGCCGTGGGCAAGCCCGGCGACCACGCAGGTGCCGTTCGACAATTGCGCGCCATGAGCGCCCGCAAGGTCGTGTTTCACACGGCGGTGTCGGTCGTGTGTGCGGCACGCGGCTTTGAAGCCAGCGATCTGGCCCGCGTGACAGTCACCTTTCGCTCGCTCGATGACGACGAAATCGAGCGCTATCTGCAGGCCGAGCAGCCCTACGACTGCGCAGGCAGCGCCAAGTCAGAAGCCTTGGGCATTGCACTGCTGTCGTCGGTCGAATCGGACGACCCGACCGCGTTGATCGGACTGCCGCTGATTCGCACCTGCACGCTGCTGCGACAAGCGGGACTCGATCCGCTGGGAGCGCAACGCCCATGACAGGCACTTTGTATCTGGTCCCCAATGCGCTCGACTTCGGCGTGAGCGAGGCGGGTCTGGGCGATTTGCAGCAGGTGCTGCCGCTGGGCGTGATCCGCATTGCGGCCCGGCTGCCCTGCTGGGTGGCTGAAAACGCCAAAACCACCCGGGCGTTTCTCAAGCGGGTGAACGACATCGTGCCGCTCACCCAGCCCTTGCAATCGATCGCCATCGTGGAGCTGCCGCGCCCGCCCAAGGGTGGCGCGGCTGCACCCGAGCCGAATCTCAAGGCCCTGCTCGCGCCGGCGGTCGCCGGCCAGGACATCGGCCTGATCTCGGAAGCCGGCCTGCCCGCAATTGCCGACCCGGGCGCCGATCTGGTGGCCGTGGCGCACGCGCTCCATCTGCGGGTCGAGGCCTTGTCCGGGCCGAGCTCCCTGCTGATGGCGCTGTCCGCCAGTGGTCTGAACGGGCAGAGTTTTGCCTTCGTCGGCTATTTGCCGATCGACGCGGCAGCGCGCCAGACCCGAATCCACGAGCTCGAAGCGCTGTCGCGTCGCGCCCGCCAAACGCAGCTGATGATCGAAACCCCCTACCGCAACGCCGCCTTGCTGGGCGCCTTGCTGGGCACGCTGGCCGGCGGCACGCGTTTGTCGATCAGTTGCGGTCTGACGCTCGAGCAAGGCTGGAGCCGCACCGACACGGTGGCGGGATGGAAATCAGCTGCTGTCACCGTGCCCAACGACCGGCCCGCGGTGTTCGGCCTGCTCGGCTGAGGGCCGGAGGGCTCTCAGCCGGGAACGGATCCACCCAGCGCCACGGGGGCGCCGGCACCTCACTCGTCTTGCTCGACCGCCTTGCGCTCACCGAACAGCGCGGCCACGCGGCGCTTGGGCTTGATGTTGGGCGACGGGCTGCGCGGGCTGGAGGGTGTCGAAGAAGCCGGTGCTTCCCAGCCGGGAGCAGCGCCTGCGCTGGGCTCATAGGGCCGATCAAAGAACGGATCGGAAGACACCTTGCGAACGCTGCCAGCGTAGGCGCGTGCGGGGGCACTGGCCGATGGTTCGCTGGGCACTGGCTGGACCGGGGCGGCGCGGTCACTCTCATCCACCTCACGTCTGGGCCGCTCCGCGCGGGGCTCGCGCCGCACACGGGCGTCATCCAGTTCGATTGGCTCGAGCTCGATCTTCTTCTTGATCAGTTTTTCGATGTCCGAGATCAACCGGGTGTCGTCGCGCGAAACCAGCGTGACGGCCAGTCCCGACGCCCCGGCGCGACCCGTGCGGCCGATGCGGTGAACGTAGTCCTCGGCGTTGAACGGCACGTCGAAGTTGAACACCGCCGGCAGGTCGGCGATGTCGAGGCCGCGCGCGGCCACGTCGGTGCACACCAGCACATCCACTTCGCCGCGCTTGAAGGCTTCCAGTGCCTTCAAACGTTCGTCTTGCGACTTGTCGCCGTGCAGCGCGTTGGTGCGCAGACCATCGCGCTCGAAGGAGCGTGCCAGTCGGGCACAGCCGAGCTTGGAATTGACGAACACCAGCGCTTGCGTCAGCGCGCGCTCCCGGATGAGCTTGAGCACCACGGCGCGCTTGTCGTCGTTGTCCACGCTGAAAAAGCGCTGTTCCACGTTGGTGGCGGTGGCATTCGGACGCGCCACCTCGACGAGGATCGGATCCTGCAGATAGCTCTCGGCCAGCCGCTTGATCTCGGGCGAGAACGTGGCCGAAAACAGCAGCGTCTGACGCTGCTTGGGCAGGTAACTCAGGATGCGTTGCAAGTCGGGCAGAAAGCCAATGTCGAGCATGCGGTCGGCCTCGTCGAGCACCACATATTCCACCTGGCCGAGGTTGCAGTTCTTGGCCTCGATGTGGTCGAGCAGCCGCCCCGGGGTGGCGATCAGCACCTCGACGCCGGTCTTCAACTCGGCCGTCTGGGGCTTCATGTCGATGCGGCCAATGACCTTGTCGGGCGTGATGCTCACGATCTTCAGGCCCAGCACCTGGTTGAACACGATCTTTTCTTCAAACAGGTGTTTGAGCGCGTCGATGAACTCGGGCTCGAATTCGACGGGTGCGGCGGGGGTCGTTGTTGTTTTGGTCATAGGGCCCATTGTCGTGCGGCGAGTTCTTTCATGATCTCTTCGGCGCCGCCGCCGATCATCATGACCTTCACCTCGCGGTACACACGCTCGCTGACGGTGCCGCGCATGTAGCCCATGGCGCCGAGGATCTGCACGGCGGCGTCGGCGCAGTGCTGCATGGTCTGGGTGGCGTGGTTTTTCAGGAGGCAGACCTGTGCCACCCAATCCGTTCCACTGTCTCCCGCGTCCACCCGCGCGCCCAGCGCGTCCATCCAGGCCTGGGTGGACTGGATG
>NCFZ01000214.1 GCA_002281415.1 Burkholderiales bacterium 28-67-8
ACCCAACGGATTTCACTATCTGAACGGCACCCCCTCCGACTGCGTTCACGTGGCGCTGACGGGGCTGTTTCTCGAGCGACCTGATCTGGTGGTCTCAGGCATCAATCAGGGCGCGAACATGGGCGATGACACGTTGTACTCGGGCACCGTCGCTGCGGCGATGGAAGGCTTTTTGTTCGGGATTCCATCGATCGCTTTCTCGCAGGTCGACAAGGGCTGGGGCCATCTCGATGCGGCAGCGCGGGTGGCGCGTCAGGTGATCGACCGTGCGCTGAGCGAGCCGCCGTCGTCCCGGCCGTTCTTGCTGAATGTGAACATTCCCAACCGCGCCGATGCGGACCAGATTCCTCTGCAGATCACGCGCCTCGGCCGTCGCCACGCCAGCGAGCCGGTGATCCGTCAGACCAACCCTCGCGGTGACACGATGTACTGGATCGGCCCGTCCGGGGACGCCCGTGAGGCCGGCGAGGGGACCGACTTTCATGCGGTGGCTCAGGGCTGTGTTTCGGTCACGCCGTTGCAGGTGGACCTGACCGATCACGCATCGCTGCCGGGTTTCCGGACCTGGCTGAGTGCGGGCGGCAAGCTGTGAGCGCAACACCCCCGCGTGGCGGCAAGTTCCCGCTGCGACTGGAACAGATGGCCCGGCCACCCAAGAAGCTGGTCAGCTCTCCAGGCGAACCTCAGACGCAGGTCGGCACGCAACTCAATCCGGCCATGACAGCGTCCGCCATGGCCCGCCGGTCGGGCGGCGTCAATCAGGCTGCGGCGGGGCGCTCGACAGGTCTCGGTCTGGACTCCGAGGGCGTGCGCCGAAGCATGGTCGAGCGCTTGCGGGCGTCCGGCCCGCTCGACGCCAAGGTGCTGGATGCGGTGGCCGCGGTGCCGCGGCACCTGTTCGTGGATGCCGCGCTGGTCACTCAGGCCTACGAAGACACGAGCCTGCCGATCGGCCACGGCCAGACGATTTCCAAGCCATCGGTCGTCACACGCATGATCGGCGTGTTGATGGATGGCGTCACGGCACGCGCAGGCGGGCACCTTGGCAAGGTGCTCGAAGTCGGCACCGGCTGTGGCTATCAGGCCGCCGTGTTGTGCCAGCTGTCGCGGCATGTCGTGTCGGTCGAGCGCATCAAAGGCCTGCATGACAAGGCGCGCGATCTCGTTGCGCCGCTGCGCATGGACCATCTGCGGCTGGTCTACGGTGACGGCATGCTGGGGCACCCGCCGAACGCGCCCTACGACAGCATCATTGCCGCGGCCTGTGGCTCCGATGTGCCCGAGGCCTGGCTGGAACAACTGGCCGTGGGAGGGCGCTTGATCTCGCCGGTGCTCGACGCTGCAAACAAGCAGCGCCTGGTGGTCATCGACCGGCTGGAAGCGGGTGGTTTCCAGCGCACCGAGTACGAGGCTGTGCAGTTCGTCCCCCTAAAATCTGGTTCGATTTGATCGAGGTGATGGCCCGGATGAGAACGATGAACGAGGTTCGGCGGCGCAGAGCGGGTTTCCTTTGCGCGGTGATATCCGGCTTGTTCCTGGCCGGTTGCTCGTCAACACACCACCGTGCTCCTGTGGAAGACCGGCGAGCGCCAGCCAAATCCACCAGTGTGTCGGCTGCCGATTCCCGGCGCGAGGTTCAATCCGCCGCGCCTGGCGGTCCGGACAACGCTGGCAGGCCCGGTTACTACACCGTCAGGCCGCAAGACACGTTGGTGCGAATCGCGCTCGACAACGGCCAGAACTGGAAGGATCTGGCGCGCTGGAACGGGCTCGAGAACCCCAACCTGATCGAGGTCGGCCAGGTGCTGCGGGTGGCCCCTCCAGGCGCGGACCCATCGCTGCCTGGCACCCGCGCAGTCACCGCCGCCAAAGCCGAGACCCGGCCTCTCGATTCGAAGCCCGCGACGACCGCGGGTGGTCCAGCTGCCGCCTCATCCGGTGCCTCCGCGGCAACCACGCCATCGGTGGCGGCCGCCAGCGCTCCGACGGCCCCGGCCGCGGGTGATGACGCCGTCAACTGGATGTGGCCTGCCAGCGGCCCGGTGACCACCAACTTCGATGAAACCAAGAGCAAAGGCCTCGCGATTGCGGGCAAGGCCGGTGACCCCGTCATGGCGGCTGCTGATGGCCGGGTCGTGTATGCAGGTTCCGGCTTGCGCGGCTACGGCAACCTGGTGATCGTCAAGCACAACAGCACGTACCTCACCGCCTACGCGCACAACCAGGCGTTGCTGGTCAAAGAGGATCAGGCGGTCAGGCGCGGCCAGAAAATTGCCGAGATGGGTTCCACCGATTCCGAGTCGGTGCAACTGCACTTCGAGATCCGCCGCCAAGGCAAGCCCATCGATCCGGCGAAGTTGCTGCCCCCGCGCTGATGCGCTGGACAGGCCCTGCGGGTCGTGGCGTTGGGTCGGCAGCCTCGAGATAATCGCTAGATGACAGCAAGTACCGAATGGCTGAGCGTCGAGTCCCTCGACCTCGAGGGACAAGGCGTGGCCCACAACGCCGAGGGCAAGGTCGTTTTCATCGAGGGCGCACTGCCCGGTGAACAGGTTCAGGTCAGCGTTTTCCGCCGCAAGAACCAGTGGGAGCAGGCCACGATCACCGCGATGCGCCGCGAGAGTTCGCAACGTGTCACTCCGCGCTGCCGGCATTTCGGAACATGCGGTGGCTGCAAGATGCAGCACCTGCAAGCCGGTGCCCAACTGGCGACCAAGCAGCGCGCGCTCGAGGATGGTCTGTGGCACTTGGCCAAGGTCAAGCCCGATCAGGTGCTCAGGCCGATCGAAGGGCCGGCTTGGGGGTATCGATATCGCGCGCGCCT
>NCFZ01000215.1:0-2813 GCA_002281415.1 Burkholderiales bacterium 28-67-8
TCGGTGTCGACCGTCGTCTACTTTTTCATCGGCTACAGCGTGGCCTACGGCATCAGCTTTTTCACCGGCGCCGAGTCGCTGATGCAAAAGAACGGCGTCGAGCTGATGCGCTTTTTCTTTCTGCTGACCTTTGCTGCGGCCATCCCGGCCATCGTGTCGGGCGGCATCGCCGAGCGCGCGCGCTTCGGCCCGCAACTCATCGCCACCGCCGTGCTGGTGGGCGTGGCCTACCCGCTGCTCGAAGGGGTGGTCTGGGGCAACAAGTTCGGCATCCAGGAGGCGATCACCCGGCTCACCGGTGCGGCCTTCCATGACTTTGCCGGCAGCGTGGTCGTGCATGCGTTTGGCGGCTGGGTCGGCTTGGTCGCGGTGATGCTGCTGGGCGCGCGCAGCAACCGCTACCGCAAGGACGGCGGCATCAGCGCGCACCCGCCATCGAACATCCCTTTCCTGGCGCTGGGCGCATGGGTGCTGGCGGTGGGCTGGTTCGGCTTCAACGTGATGAGCGCGCAGGCGCTCGACAAGATCTCGGGGCTGGTGGCCGTCAACTCGCTGATGGCGATGGCCGGCGGCACGCTGGTGGCGGTGGTGATGGGTCGCAACGACCCGGGCTTTGTCTACAACGGCCCGCTGGCCGGGCTGGTGGCCGTTTGCGCGGGCTCTGACGTGATGCACCCGGCTGGCGCGCTGGTGGTCGGTGGCGTGGCCAGCGCGATCTTCGTGTCCATGTTCACGCTCACCCAGAACCGCTGGAAGATCGACGACGTGCTCGGCGTGTGGCCGCTGCACGGGCTGTGTGGCGCCTGGGGCGGCATCGCGTGCGGCATCTTCGGCCAGACGGCGCTGGGTGGTGTGGGTGGCGTGAGCTTCGGCGCGCAGCTCGCGGGCACGCTGCTCGGCGTGGCCTGGGCGCTGCTGTCGGGCCTGATGGTCTATGGCGGCATCAAGTCGGTGACCTCGCTGCGCCTGTCGCTCGAGGAGGAATACGAAGGCGCCGACCTGTCGATCCACCGCATTGGCGCCACACCGGAGCGCGAGTCCAACTGGTGATGCGCCAGGTCAGCCCACGGCGCTCAGCGCAGCACGACGTACATCGCTGAGTCGGGAAAGCTGAACGCCACGCGCTGCGCATCGCGCCGCAGCGGCACGGCCTTGAGCGGCATGCCGTTCATGTCGAGCGCGGTGGCGGTGGTGAGCGACGGGTTGTCGATGGCCACCTCGAGCTGCGCCGAGACGACCCGCCACGGCGCGCCGCCGATCGAGGTGATCTCCAGCCCGCTGACCGCAGGCTTGCCGCCCATCACCCAGGTGGCAGGTCGCTCGGCCCAGCCGGTGGGACGGCTTTGCGTGGCGTATTGCACCAGCACGCGATGCGAGCGGCGCAGCGGCTCGTCATCGAGCGAGATCGCCATGGCTGCGCCATAGGTGTTGCGCGATGTGAACTGCACATCGGTCAGCCGCGTGGTGGCGCTGGCGGCATCGAAGTGGGCGACCACGCCTTGCACCCGCGGTGCGTCGACGGTGCAGCGGCCCAACCTGGGCGACATGACGATCTCGCCCGTGTTCGAGCGCAGCGCGTCGGCGCTCATCCACTTGCCCAGCGGTGCCAGCTTCGACTTGGCCGGATCGGCGTCGAAGGCGACTTGCACCGGGCCGACCAAGAAGGCCTCGCCGGGCACGCCGGTCTGGATGCTTGAGCGCTCGGCGATGTCACCGCTGTCGCGGTTGGGGTCGTAGCTGGGCTCCTCGGTGATGACCGGCGTCTTGCGCGTCCACAGATCGGCGAGCGATCGGTTCTCGATCACCACCGGCGCGCCGCGCTGCACGTCGCCGCGCCGGTAGGCGAGGGCGGCCGCGGGAAAGCTGCCCAGCATCTCGGGCGTGGCGAAAGTCCATTTCAGCTGGCTGGCCAGATAGCCATTGGCCGATTGCGGCGGCGCCCAGCCCTCGTCGCCGGTGCTGAACCAGAAGTAGCCGTCGATGCCGGTGAGCGACGCGTAGGCCGAGACGAGGAACGGGCCCTCGGCCGCGTAGGCGTTGGGCATCACCCAGGCGCCTTCGGTCACCAGCATCGGCCTGCCCGCGGTTTGCTTCAGGTTGATCGGCAGCAGCTTCGGGTTTTGCAGCACGCTCTGGCTGGTGTAGCGGTCGCCGGGCATCACCGCCCAGCCGCGATTCGGCCCTTCGTGCAGGCCGGCGGTGTAGACGTTGGCGGCATCGACATCGGCGGCCGTGTACGACCAGCGCTCCGCATCACCCAGCCGCACCGCGCTGGCGGTCTTCCAGTTGCCTGCGTTGATCAGCGAACCCACGCCGAGTTCGTCGCGCAGGTAGGCCACGATCATCCGGTTGAACTCCCACATGGTGCGGGCATAGAACTCGGTCTGCTCGGCCAGCCGCAGCGCGCGCGTGCCGCGTGCGCTTTGCGTCAGCTCCCACAGATTGATCAGTGCCAGCCGGCCTTCGTCGGGCGCATCGCCGGTCACCGTATCCCCGCCCCAGGCGGCCAGCGCTTTCGCTGCCGAGCCGTGCTTGCCCGCGGCGAACTGCGCGAAGCGGGTTTCGAGCGCGGCCCGTTGCGCGCCCTTGATGCCGCCCACCGTCCAGAACAGCAAGCTGTCTTCGTTCTGGATCTGCACCAACGCCACGCTCGCATCGCGCGCCAGCGGCACGCCGCTGTACGGGTTCTTTTCGGTGAAGAGCTGCTTGAGCCACGACTTGTAGGCGCCTTGCAGCACAGGGTCGAAAAACAGCAACCCGAAGGCCGACTGATCGGCGCCGCCAGCCACCGCCCAGTCCTTCGAGAACTTCAT
>NCFZ01000215.1:2856-3398 GCA_002281415.1 Burkholderiales bacterium 28-67-8
CACCATGCGCCAGATCGCGTCGCGTTCGGCGCGGTTGATGTCGCCGATGGGAGCGCTGGTCGGCGGGCTGATCTGCCGGTGCTGGCGCACCAGATTGACGCCGCGCTTGGCCAGAAACCGCGCGTGGCGCGCCAGGTCGGGCGCGGTCTTCGGCCCCAGCGGCTTGGCCACGAAGGGCCCGCGCGCCACGTCGCTGTTGACGGCCCAGAAGCGGATCGGCTGGCCGTCGCCCCGAATGAAATCGCCCCGCGCATCGATGCGCACGAAGCCGGTTTCGCCCGCGGTGCGTTCATTGAGCGAGCGCAGGTCGAGCAGCGAATCGGCGCTGAACTCGTCGCGCGGCGGCGTGAACGCCCAGGTGGCCGCGATATCGGCCTGCGCTGCGGCGCCCAGCGCGGCCATCGTCAGCGGGAGTGCGGTGGCCAGACCGCGAAGCCGCCGAGCGAGGTGGCGCAACGGGGCTCGGAGCGGGTGCGCCGTGTCGGCCACGGCGATCGTTTCAGGGTTCATGGCTGGCCTTCGATGGCAAGAAAAAAGCCCCG
>NCFZ01000031.1 GCA_002281415.1 Burkholderiales bacterium 28-67-8
GAACCCGCAAGTGTGACTCTGGTTCATCGATGTCCAGCTACCAACACCTGATCTCACCCACCGCCAACGCGCTGCTTGAGGTGGCGCTGCGCGAAAAACTGCTGCGCCGCAGCCACACCACGGGCGAGTTGGGTGAGCTCGAGCCGCTCGCGGTGAGATTGGGCCTGATTCAAAACACATTGAAGCCGGCATTCAGCGCGCCTCAGGTCATTGTTTTCGCCGCAGATCACGGGATCGCCGTGGACGGGATCGGAGCGAGCGCCAGGCACTCCACCCACCAGTTGGTGAGGGCGCTGCTGGCGTCGCAGATGCCACTGTCGGTTTTCGCGCACATCCAGCAGCTCGAGTTGTCTGTGGTGGATGCCGGCATCGCAGAGACGGCGAACCCACACCCCCGCTTGCTGTCCCGCAAGATCGCCCATGGAACCAGGAGTTCCCGCCTGACCTTGGCGATGTCACTTGAGCAGGCCCACGGTGCGATACGTGCCGGCATGGAGATAGGCGATGCGCTGCCCGGAAACGCCGTGCTGTGCGCGGGAATTGGCGTGGGCTCGGATTACGCAGCGGCCATGATGCTTTCGCGACTCGCCGGCGTGCCCATTCGGGAGTTCATGCCACACGGGTCGGGCGCACGGGCTCACGGAGTTGACGCGGTAATACCGATACTGCTGGGCGCAATGGCGCGCCACAAGGAAGTCAACGATCCTGTGGAGGTTTTGGCCGCTTTGGGGGGGTTCGAAATTGCCATGCTGGTGGGACTGATGCTTGTGGCGAGCGGAAAACGGCATCTAGTCATGGTGGATGGGCTGGCAGCATGTGCAGCGCTTGCCGTGAGTTCACGCATCAGCCCGGCGGTGGTTGACTACTGCGTGTTTTGCCGGAGCCACTCTCACCCGGGGCTCGACCGAGCCTTGCGTCTGTTCCAAGCGTCGTCCCTGCTTGAGCTCGGGATGGACAGCATTGACGGTACCGGCTCCACGCTGGCTTGGCCGCTGGTTCGAAGTGCAGCGGCCTTGTTGACCGAGGTTGCAGAGGGCGAAGACCCGGGACCGAGCCGACCGGGCGAACTCTCAACCGTCACAAGTGCAGACGGGCCTGCCAACAGGTCAATGAGCGCGAGTGCCTCTTAGAACCGCGCCGGCACTGGGGGCTTCCATGCCCGACAGGGCATCTCGCCCCTCCGAACCCGACTCCATCGGTGCACCCGCAGGCATCAGTGGAGCGCCGTGAGGGCTGGGCATCACGGCCGGAGGCAAGACACCCCTTTCGGCGGCGGCCAAGGCGGGCATTTCCAGGATCGCCTCAGGGCCGTTGTACGCGCCGTTGTGAGCCATCACGATGGTGGCCGTGCGCCAACTGACGTCCTGCAGAACCAGATCCGTATCGATCACAGCGCCCACGCGGTAAACGCGAGGCGGGTTGCCGTCGACCGAGATGATGGCCAGGCCTGGGCCGCCGTGGTGCTTGGGTGCGGCCACACCGGCCAAGCGAAGCCGGCCACCGAAATCGGGTTTCGCGAACGGTACCTCGTCGGCCGCCTGCGCCACAGGATTGGAGCCCAGCAGCCTGGAGACGTCGCCACGCGCCAATGCGGCGTGGCTCGTGGTGATGACTTGCGGGGGCACCTGCTCCGGTTGCACGAACAAACGCATCCCCCAGAACACACTGGTCCCGGCGACCAAAGCCCAGATGACAAAAGCGACTGATCGGGAAAGCATGGCCGATTATCATCTTCACGAGATGTCGCGAACCCAAAACGTGACCGGGAATTCATCATGGTCAGATCCGAATACGTCCGTTCTTCACGCGTCCCTTCCTTGCGTCTGTCGCGCGTCGCGTCTGGCGTTCGCGCCGCAGGGTTCACGCTGATCGAGCTCATGGTGGTCCTGGTGATCATTGGCGTGTTGGCGGCGCTGATCGTGCCCAACGTGCTCAACCGCGCCGACGATGCACGTGTCACAGCCGCTCGCACCGACGTCAACAACCTGATGCAAGCGCTCAAGCTCTACAAGCTCGACAACCAGCGCTTTCCGAGTGCCGAGCAAGGGCTGCAGGCCCTTGTCGCCAAGCCCAGCGCGGGCGCCGTGCCACCCAATTGGAAGCCCTACCTGGACAAGTTGCCCAACGATCCCTGGGGGCGTCCATATCAATACGCGAACCCCGGAGTCAAGGGGGAGATAGACATCTACAGCCTGGGCGCCGATGGCGTGGTGGGTGGTGAAGGCAACGACGCCGAAGTCGGTTCCTGGCAATGAGCGGCTGCGGCGGGTGAAGTCGGGGCACTCCGGCTTCACGCTGATTGAGCTGCTGATCGTCATCGCGCTCATCGCACTGGCCTCCTCGGTGGTGACCTTGGCTCTGCGCGATCCATCTTCCACGCGGCTGGAACAAGAAGGTGCACGACTGGCCTCCCTG
The DNA here is from genome assembly GCA_002281415.1 of Burkholderiales bacterium 28-67-8. GTDB lineage: Bacteria > Pseudomonadota > Gammaproteobacteria > Burkholderiales > Burkholderiaceae_C > PBB1. Next base: position 2,416 of record NCFZ01000031.1, read on the forward strand.
CTGGAATCGGCTCGCGCGGAAGCTCGTGCGCTGGGGCTTGCCGTCAATTGGATGCCGGGCTCCGGGACGACCGGTACTGAGTCTGCCGTCGATTTCCGCTTTGTCGGACTGCCTGCGACTGCCGCACTGCCGGATCGGTGGTTGACCACGGGTGTCAGCGCCAGTGTCATCGGGGCCAGTTCGGTCGTTCTGGGCCCGGAGCCTCTGATCGGCGCGCAGCGCATCACGCTGAGCCTCGAAGATCGCCGCCTGACGCTTGCCACCGACGGGCTGGGGCCTTTCACGGTGGTCGGCGACGAAGCCGACACAGCCCGTCGATGAAGTGCGCACCGGCAGCCACCGGCAAGACTGCTGCGTACGTGCCTCGTCGGGCCGATGGATTCACCCTGATCGAGGTGCTGGTCGCGCTGGTCATCGTGGCGGTCACCCTCGGCGCAGGCTCCAAGGCCGCGGGCGCTTTGCTCAACAACGCACAGCGCCTCACAGAAGTCACCGAAGCGCAATGGTGCGCCGACAACGAACTGACCGGTCTCAAGCTGGCGCACACCTATCCCAACGTGGGTGACGCCACGTTCAGTTGCCAGCAACTCAGCCGCGCCTACCTCGGCACGTTTCGAGTGAGCGCGACGCCGAACCCCAGCTTCCGGCGTGTCGACACGGTGATGGCCAACGAGTCTGGCCAGACGGTGCTCACCTTGTCCACCATCCTGCCGCGTTACTGACCATGGGGCGTACGGCGTTTCGAGTGAGCGGCTTCACCCTGGTCGAGGTGCTTGTGGCTCTGGTCATCATGTCGACGCTGGCGCTGATGGCTTGGCAAGGCGTCGACGGCATCGTTCGCTCGCGCGACGCCAGCCAGGCGCGGCTTGAGCGCACGCTGCGCATCACGACCGTCTTGGCGCAGTGGGAACTGGACCTGACGTCCCTGCACGAAACCGACATGGTGCCCGCGCTGACCTTCGACGGCGCAAGGCTGCGTCTGACCCGACGTACCGCGGACGGGGTGCAACTGGTTTCGTGGGCGCTGATGCCATCGACCAACGAGGCCGAAGCCGGCACCAGCCAGTGGGTGCGCTGGGCGGGGCCTTCGGTGACCACCAGCGCCGCCTTGCAAGAAAGCTGGCTTCGCAGCCAACTGCTTCAAGACAACGATCCCGCCATGGTCAAGACCCTGAGCGGTCTGACTCAGTGGCAGCTGTATTGCTTTCGCGGCAATACGTGGACGAACTGCCAGTCGAGCGGCGATGTGGCTCAAGTCGTCGCGACCCCGGGCAGCGGCGTGGCGCCGCCCCCGGCAAAGACGGTGCTGCCTTCGGGCATGCGCCTGGTGCTGACCTTCGCCGGTGGCGGTGGCTTTGACGGCACGCTCACGCGCGATGTGGCGTTTGGCCCGCAGCTGCCATGAGGCCACACTGTCCATGTGCTCGGGACCCGCATGCGCAGCGCGGTGCCGCGCTGCTCACCGCGATGCTGATCGTGGTCCTCGTCTCCACCTTGGCATCGGCCATGATCTGGCAGCAATGGCGCGCCGTTCAGGTGGAATCGGCCGAACGGGCACGCACCCAGGCGGCATGGATCCTGACCGGTTCGCTCGACTGGGCGCGGCTGATCCTGCGTGAGGACGCGCGCAGCGGTCGCGCCACGACGCTGAGCGAGCCTTGGGCCACGCCGCTCGCCGAAGCACGGCTGTCGACCTTTCTGGCCACCGACCGCGACAACACCGACGGCGGCCCGGACGCCTTCCTCTCGGGCAGCATCGTCGACGCGCAGTCCCGCTACAACCTGCGCAACCTGGTCGACGACGGCGGCAAGGTGGTTGCCGTCGAACTGTTCGCCATCCAGCGGTTGTTCGAATCGATCGGCGTGGCGCCAGACGTTGCCACCCGCGTGGCCACAGGGTTGCGCGATGCCATGGCACCGGCAGGCAGTGCGGATCGCCCGGTCACGGCGCCACTGATGCCTCGCAACATCGGGCAACTCGCCTGGCTGGGAATCGATGCGGACTCAGTGCGCCGGCTTGCGCCCTACGTGGTGATTCTTCCGGTGCGAACGGCGGTGAACCTGAACACCGCTTCACGAGAAGTCATCGCAGCCAGCATCGACGGGCTCGATGTAGGCGGCGCAGAGCGTCTGGTGCAAACGCGCCAGCGCACGCCCTTCAAGACGCTCGCGGAAGCACAGGCCCTGCTGCCGGCCACCTTGAAGATGGAAGAAAGCCGCGTCGGCGTGCTGTCGAACTTCTTCGAAGTGCGCGGAAGACTGCGTCTGGATGACCGCGTGATGGAAGAACTGTCGCTGGTCGAACGGCGTGGACTGGACGTCGTGGCGCTGCAAAGGCGTCGGGTCAGCTCAAAAGATGGCGCCCGATGAGCCGCTGGTTCAGGCCGCCAAGATACTGACACTCTGCTACAACAATCATCGGTAAGCCCTTGATTTATCGCGTTTTGTGGCAGGCCGGTCACTAGAATCAATTTCGCCTCGCAGCGGAGCCTTCACCGCCCATGTCCATCCTCGTCATTTCCCTGCCACCACGCCATCGCCTGCGCTCGCGCAGTGCTGAGCCATTGGCGGTCGAGGCCTCGGGCGCGGATGAATTTGACTACCTGCTGAGCAGCGATGGCTTCTCGGTTCAGGCCCAGGGCCGCTGTGCACCGTCGCTGTTGCCCAAGGCAGACAGCGTGGTCGCGGTGGTCTGTGATGCAGACATTGCGTGGCACCGCATCACGCTGCCCAAGGCTCCTGCAGCGCGGTTGCGTGCAGCGCTCACCGGCTTGCTCGAGGACGCCGTTCTCGAAGACGTCGAGTCCACCCATCTCGCCCTCGCGCCTGGCTCGATCGCAGGGCAACCCGCCTGGGTGGCAGCGATCCATCGGCCCTGGCTGGCCGCGGCGCTTGCCGGACTGGAACGTCGCGAGGTTTTTGTCGACCGTGTGGTTCCCCTGTCCTGGCCTGACGACCGGCCCAGCGGTCATTTCAGCGAGGCGATCGGCACCACCACAAAACAGGACCTGATCCTGACGTGGGCCCACTCCGATGGCGTGGTGGTTTTACGGCTTCAAGGCGGCCTTGCCCGCAGCCTGCTGCCGCAGCCGCTGCCTCCGGATGCCCGCTGGAGTTCGACGCCTGAGGTGGCCACCGCAGCGGAGCGCTGGCTGGGCACCCCGGTGACCGTGGCGTCTGCCGGCGAACGAGCGCTGCTCGCGACGCGCACGCTGTGGAACCTGCGTCAGTTCGATCTGGCTCGCCGCAACCGCGGCACCCGTGCCGTGCGTGATCTGCTGCGCCGCTGGTCGAGTCCGGTCTGGCGTCCGGTGCGCTACGGGCTGGTCACGCTGGTCGCGGCTCAGGTCATCGGACTGAACCTCTGGGCCTGGCACCAGAGCGCCGAGGTGGCGGCCAAGCGGAAAGCCATGGTGAGCCTCGTGCAGTCTTCTTTTCCGCAAATCCGCGCGGTGCTCGATGCGCCGCTGCAAATGCAGCGAGAGGTCGATTCGCTGCGCGCTTTGGCGGGCAAGCCTTCAGAAGTCGACCTCGAGCCCCAATTGCAGGCGGCCGCCGCAGTCTGGCCGAGCGGGCAGCCGCCCGTGACCAGCCTCAGCTTTCAGCTCGGCCGCCTGACCTTGGCAGCCGCTGGCTGGAGCGATGCGGAAACCGATCGCTTCCGGTCGGAACTGCGCCCCGCGGGCTGGCAGGTGGACGCATCGCAAGGAAGACTCGTCATGACCCGCGCGGGCCAATCGCCGCCATGAACTCGACCGACAACTCCGGCATGGCCCGACTGCCTCAACTTCTACCTGCGTCCTGGGTGGCGCTGCGCGGACGGCTGACTGCCCGGTGGCGGGCCTTGGCTGCTCGCGAGCGCGCCGTGCTCTCCACAGCGGGCGCCTTCGTGGCCATCGTCTTGCTGTGGAGCGTCGCTGTGGCGCCCGCCTGGCGCACCCTGAGCGAGACGCCCGCACAAATTGACCAACTGGACACGCAGTTGCAGACGATGCACCGGCTTGCCGCCGAGGCCGCCGAACTGCGCAACATGGCCCCGATCTCGGCCATGCAGTCCAGCACAGCCTTGCTGGCAGCCACCGACCGGCTGGGATCCAGGGCACAGCTCATCTTGCAGGACGATCGCGCCACCGTCACGTTGAATGCCATGCCCGGCGGCGATCTGCAAAGCTGGCTGACCGAAGTGCGCAGCGCAGCCCGGGCACGAGTTACTGAAGCGCAACTCTCACGTGACGCGCAGGGCTACGCCGGCACGGTGGTGCTGTCTTTGAAGGCCGCCCCATGAACCGCTTCACCGCCAGCCGGCTGGGTCTGCCGGCGCTGCGCCGCAAGGGTTTGAGACGCGCCGCTCACTCGATGGTGGGCGCCTCGCGCTTCGCCGATTCGACGCACGCAGAACTCGCGTGGGGTCGTGCCCGCGCCGGAAGCCTGCGCTGGAGCCTGGCCGGCGCCTTGACCGGGGTGCTGATCGCCCTCGTGTGCTTTGCGCCGGCAGCCTGGCTGGCCAGCGCCGTTTCCGCCGCCACACAACAACGGTTCATGCTCGCTGACGCGCGGGGTACCGTGTGGTCGGGCAGCGCCGTGGCGGTGTTAACGGGCGGTGCCGGCAGCCGCGACGCCAGCGCCTTGCCGGGCCGGCTGGTCTGGTCCATGCGGCCGCAGGGGCTCGCGCTGCAAGTGCGGCTGAGCCAGGCTTGCTGCCTCAATGGCGAAGTCACGATGGCGCTCAAGCCGGGCCTTGCAGGCTTCACGGCCGTGTTGCAACCGCAGACTGCCACCGTCGGTCAGTGGCCCGCTGCCTGGCTCAGCGGCCTGGGCACGCCCTGGAACACGATCCAGCTCGGTGGAGTCGTACGTGTCCTGTCATCGGGCATGACGTTCGAATCGGCGCAGGGCATCTGGCACATCTCGGGCGGCATGGATCTCGAACTCATGGGCGCATCGTCCCGGCTGTCGACGCTGGACACCCTGGGCAGCTATCGCCTGAGCCTGAGAGGTGCTCCGGCGGGTGCCCCGGGCGCCGGCGTTGCGCCCGGATCCGCAAGCGCCGTTCAGTTCACGCTGTCCACCCTGGAGGGCACCTTGCAGTTGAGCGGCTCCGGCACCTGGGGCGCGGGCCGGCTGCATTTCCAGGGAGAGGCACGTTCAAGCGACGCTGACGACTCGGCCCTGACCAACCTGCTGAACATCCTCGGGCGGCGCGAAGGCGCGCGGTCCGTCATTTCGATCGGATAGCCATGAACGCTCGTCCTCCTGTGAACGTGTTGCCGACCTGGCTGCGGCAATGTGCGCCGCGACTGGTCAGGGCAGCGGTATTTGCGCCGCTGATGCTCTCGCTGGTGTTTTCGCCACTCGTGGTCTCGCCGGCGTGGGCTCAGCCCGACAGCCCCGCACCCGCTCAGCGGTTCCGTGGCGAGCCGGTGACGCTGAATTTCGTCAATGCCGACATCGAGGCGGTATCCCGGGCGATGGCTGCCATCTTGCGTCAGCAGTTCGTGGTCGACCCCAGGGTCAAGGGCATGATGACGCTGTACAGCGAAGAGCCCCTGTCGCCCCGCGAGGCCTACCTCAACTACCTGGCGGCGCTGCGCGGTCTGGGCTTCACGGTGGTCGAGGTCGGCGGACTGTTCAAGGTGGTGCCCGAGGCCGATGCGAAGCTGCAGTCGGGCACCGTGTCGGTGGGTGAAGTCAGCCGGCGCGGAGATCAGGTCATCACGCAGATCTACCGCCTGACGCACGAGAACGCAAACAACCTTGTGCCGGTGCTGCGCCCGCTCATCAGCCCGAACAACACCATCAACGCGAACCCGGGCAACAACACGCTGGTCATCACCGACTACGCCGACAACCTGCAACGCATCGGCAAGATCATCGCAGCGATGGACACGCCGGCTTCGGGTGACGTCGAGGTGATCACCTTGCAGCACGCCGTGGCCAGCGATATCGCGGTGCTCGTGCAGCGCCTGACCGAGTCGGCCGGTGCGGCCGGACAGGGGGTTCCGGGCACCTCGACAGCGTCGGTGCTGGTCGAGCCGCGCAGCAACTCGCTGCTGGTTCGCGCGCCCAACCCGGCACGACTCGCATCGATCCGCGCCTTGGTCGCCAAGCTCGACCAGCCCAACACCGGCAGCAATGCCACCGGCAACATCTGGGTGGTCTACCTGAAGAACGCCGACGCAGTGAAGCTGGCTGCAGTGCTGCGTGCCGCCTACAGCGGCAGTGCTGGAGCCTCGTCCAGCAGCGTGTCGCCCAACCAGCCCGCCGCCGCGCCGCAAACACCGATGGGTGGCGCCAACGCCGCCACCTCGCCTCAGGCCACCTCGCCGGTGACCCCATCGGGCGGGCCATCGACCGGTGGCTTCGTGCAGGCCGATCCGGCGACCAATTCACTGATCATCACGGCCCCCGAACCGATGTACCGCCAGCTGCGCGCCATGATCGAACAGCTCGACACACGCCGCGCTCAGGTCTACATCGAAACCATGATCGTCGAGGTGTCGGGCGACGACACCGCCGACTTCGGCTTCCAGTGGCAAGCGCTGGGCAACACCAACGGCAAGTACATCGGTGGCGCCGGCACCAACTTCGGCACCGCCACCAACATCCTGGCCAGTCAGGGCGCCACCTCGGCCGTCAACGCGGCCAAGGGCGTGGGCGAGGGTTTCAACATCGGGGTGATCCGCAACTACGGCGGCTCGTTCGGCCTGTCGGCGGTGGCGCGGGCGCTGCAATCGCGCGCCGACACCAACATCGTGTCAACGCCTAACCTGATCACGCTGGACAACGAAGAAGCCAAGATCATCGTCGGCAGCAACGTGCCGTTCATCACCGGGCAGTACACCAACACCGGCTCGTCCACCACCAGCCCGTTCCAGACGATCGAGCGCAAGGACGTCGGCATCACGCTGCGCATCCGCCCGCAGATCGGCGAGAACGGCACGGTGCGCATGACGCTGTTCCAGGAGTCGTCTAGCCTGGCCGTGGGCACGGCGCCGGGCACTTCGAGTGCCGGCCCGACCACCAACAAGAAGTCGATCGAATCAACGGTGGTGGTGGACGACGGCCAGATCATCGTGCTGGGCGGCCTGATCGAAGACACCGTGACGGTGGACAAGTCCAAGGTGCCGGTGCTGGGCGATATCCCCTTCTTTGGCGCGATGTTCCGCACGGAAACCCGCACCAAGAAGCGCACCAACCAGATGGTCTTCCTGCGACCGGTGGTCATGCGTGACGCGGCCTCGGCGAACAAGCTGTCGATCGATCGCTACGAAATGATCCGCGGCGAGCAAAGAGACGTGCGCATGCCCACCAGCCCGCTGATGCCGATCGGTATGGTGCCGGTCATTCCGCCGCTGCGTTCGGCGGAGGACCCGGCCAAGCCGCTGGCAGCGCCCAACAGCCGCAAGCTCTCCGACAAGATCGAGCCGGCGGTCGTGCCGGCCCCGAACTGATACGGCACCGCTGCCATGTCGAGCCGCCACCCCTTGCCCTACGCCTATGCGCGAGCCCATACGTTGCTGCTCGACGACGAGGGCGACCGGCTGGTGCTGTGGGCACCCGAAACGGTGCCGCTGTCCGCACTCGCCGAGGTGCTGCGGCTGTACGACGTCGACGCGCTCGAGCGCGAGCCGGCTGAAACGCTCGTCAACCGCATCGCGGTGGCCTATGCCGGCAGTGAATCGAACGCCGCCACCGTGATCGGCGAGGTCGAGAGCGAAGCCGACCTCAGCCGCATGATGCAAGACCTGCCGGCGATCGAAGACCTGCTCGAGGCTTCGAACGACGCGCCGATCATCCGCATGCTCAATGCGCTGCTCACGCAAGCCGCCAAGGATGGCGCGAGCGACATCCACATCGAGCCCTACGAGCGCAGCAGTTCGGTGCGCTTTCGCGTGGACGGCACGCTGCGCGAGGTGGTGCAGCCCAACAAGGCGCTGCACGCGGCCCTGATCTCGCGTCTGAAGATCATGGCCGAGCTCGACATCTCCGAAAAGCGCCTGCCGCAAGACGGCCGCATCTCGCTGCGCATCGGCGGACGGGCCGTCGACGTGCGCGTGAGCACGCTGCCGTCGTCGCACGGCGAGCGCGCCGTGCTGCGGCTGCTCGACAAGGGTGAAACCAAGTTCACGCTCGAAGGACTGGGCATGAGCGGCGACGTGCTGACCAGCTTCGACCGCCTGGTGCAGCAGCCGCACGGCATCGTGCTGGTAACCGGGCCGACCGGTTCGGGCAAGACGACGACGCTCTACGCCTCGCTGGGCCGCATCGACACCGCCACCACCAACGTGCTGACCGTGGAAGACCCGGTCGAATACGAGCTCGGCGGCATCGGACAAACCCAGGTCAACCCGAAGATCGACCTGACCTTTGCCAAGGCCCTGCGCGCCATCCTGCGCCAGGACCCCGACGTGATCATGATCGGCGAGATTCGCGACTTCGAAACCGCGCAGATTGCCATCCAGGCGTCGCTGACCGGCCACCTGGTGCTGGCCACCTTGCACACCAACGACGCGCCCAGCGCCGTGACGCGGCTGACCGACATGGGCGTCGAGCCTTTCCTGCTCAGCTCGAGCCTGCTCGGTGTGCTGGCGCAGCGGCTGGTGCGCAAGTTGTGTGGCGTCTGCAAGAAGGCCGACGACCAGGGCCGCTATCACCCCGTCGGTTGTGCCGAGTGCGGCCAGACCGGCTACAAGGGCCGCACGGGCGTCTACGAACTGATGGTGGCCGACGAGGCGGTGCGCTCGCTGATTCACAGCCGCGCAGCCGAATCGCAATTATTCGTGGCTGCTGAGCAAGCCGGGTTGCGTTCGATGCGCGAAGACGGCGAGCGGCTGGTCGAAGAAGGCATCACCTCTGCCGAAGAGGTGATGCGGGTCACGCGAGAGTGATGTTGACCCCCCAGTCGCTACGCTCCTGCCCCCAAGGGGCGCTGCCCCGGCTTCGGGCGGCCGGGCGCCAGGCAGAGTTGACCCCCCAGCCGCTACGGTCCTGACATGCCTGCCTTCAAGTTCGAAGCACTGAACGCTGCGGGCAAGACCACGACCGGTCTGGTCGAGGCGGACACCGCGCGGGCTGCGCGGGCACAGTTGCGCGCTCAGTCGCTGGTGCCGCTCGAGGTCACGCAGGTCGGCTCGGCGGGCACCCGCGGCAAAGGCATTCAATTCACACGCCGCGTTTTCTCATCGACCACGCTAGCGGTGTGGACGCGCCAACTGGCAGGCCTGGTCGGCAGCGGCCTGCCGCTCGAACGCGCTCTCACCGCACTCAGCGATGAGGCCGAAGACCCCAAGCAACGCGAGTTGGTGGCGCATTTGCGCTCCGAGGTCAACGCCGGGTCGTCGTTTGCCCGTGCGCTGGGCAGCGCCGAGCGCGAATTCGACGAGGTCTACCGCGGCGTGGTGGCCGCCGGCGAGCAAAGCGGCGCTCTGGGTCAGGTGCTTGAGCGGCTGGCCGATGACCTCGAGGAACGTCAGGCCCTCAAGGCCAAATTGATCGGTGCCACGCTGTATCCGGCCATCGTGTCGATGATCGCCGTGGTGATCGTGATCTTTCTCGTCACCTACGTGGTGCCTCAGGTGGCCTCGGTGTTCACCAGCTCGAAGCGAGCCCTTCCAGGTCTGACCGTGGCGATGCTGGCCATCAGCGGCTTCTTGCGCCACTACGGCTGGGTGCTGCTGCTGGCGATCGGTGCCGGCGTGGGCACCTTGATGCTGATGCTGCGCAGCGCGGCGTTTCGTGAACGCTTTGATGCGGGATTGCTGAACTTGCCGATGGTCGGCCGGCTCAGCCGCGGCTACAACGCCGCGCGCTTTGCCGGCACGCTGGCGATGCTGGCCGGCGCCGGCGTGCCCATCCTGAAGGCGCTGCAAGCAGCCGCCGAGACACTGTCGAACCGCGCCATGCGCGCCGATGCGCTCGACACGTTGGTGCGCGTGCGGGAAGGCGCTCCACTCGCTTCGGCGCTGGCCGGCAAGAAACGGTTTCCGGGCCTGCTCGCGATGTTCGCCCGCCTGGGTGAGCAGACCGGCCACTTGCCCGAGATGCTCGACCGCGCAGCCAAGCAGCTGTCGACCGAGGTGCAGCGGCGCGCCATGCAGATGGCCACCATCCTCGAGCCCTTGCTGATCGTGGCGATGGGTGCGGTGGTGATGCTGATCGTGCTGGCCGTCTTGCTGCCGATCATTCAGCTCAACACCTGGGTGAAGTAGCACCCCGCTGAATGACCGCCATCTGGCGGGTCAAAGGGGTGCTTCTCCGGCCTTCCCCGCCCAGTGCGAGTGATGGAATGAAATCACTCGGCTTCGTTATCCGGAGGGCTCCATGGTCGCTTCCCATGAACTGGTCAACGTCAGCGGCGTGCGCGGCGGCATTCCGATCGCCCGCATGCGCAGCCTTTACCGCATCGACGAGGTGGGCCGCAAGCTCGAAAAACTGCCGCAGCGCGAACACGAGAACCTGCGATCCACCTACGAGCGCATGCTCGAAAAGGGATCCGATCGCTTCCAGGTCAAACCGTCCGGCCTGCCGGTGATGGACCATCTGTACGACGAGCTGCCCAACTTCAGCGAGGTGCTCGATGACATCAAGCGACAACTCGCGCTGTGCGAGGACAGCCGCGATGCGCTCGAGATCACGCCGCTGCTGCTGCTCGGCCCGCCGGGCGTGGGCAAGACGCATTTCGCGCGTGAATTCGCACAGTTGCTGGGCACCGGCATGGGCTTCATCTCGATGAGCTCGATGACCGCTGGCTGGGTGCTGTCTGGCGCCTCCAGCCAGTGGAAAGGCGCACGCCCGGGCAAGGTCTTCGAGACGCTGGTTGACGGTCAGTACGCCAACCCGGTGATGGTGGTCGACGAGATCGACAAGGCCGGCGGCGAACACGCCTACGACCCGCTCGGTGCGCTCTACAGCCTGCTCGAGCATGACACCGCAGGCAGCTTCACCGACGAATTCGCCGAGGTGCCGATCGATGCCAGCCAGGTCATCTGGGTGGCCACCGCCAACGACGCGCGCGGCATCCCCGACCCCATCTTGAACCGGATGAACGTCTACGAGGTCCACGCGCCGGATCGCGATGCCGCGCGGTACATCGCCGCCAAGCTCTACGCATCGATCCGTGCCGCGCACGACTGGGGCAACCGCTTCGACGAGCAACCCGGGACCGACGTGCTCGAGCGCATGAGCGAAATGGCACCGCGCGAAATGCGTCGCGCCTGGATGACCGCGTTTGGCAATGCCAAGCTGGCTCATCGCTCACAGGTGGCCACAGCCGACCTGCCGGACGCCCACCTGCGGCGCACCCCGATGGGGTTCATGCAGTAGCGACCGGCGGGCGGGCCCCGCGGACACGCCACCTATCATCGGCCCCATGCCTGTCTCACTCGATGGTCAACTGGTGGTTGCGATCTCGTCGCGGGCCCTCTTCGACTTCGAAGAGGAAAACGAGGTCTTTGAAGCGGCCGACGACCACGCCTACATGCGGCTGCAGCTCGAGCGGCTGGATGTGACCGCCAAGCCGGGCGTGGCGTTCTCACTCGTCAACAAGTTGCTGGCTTTCAATGGCGCAGCTGGTCCGGATGCCGTCAACGCATCGCCGACGCAGCGTGTGGAAGTGGTGATCCTGTCGCGCAACGACCCGGTGTCCGGCATGCGTGTGTTCCGCTCGGCCAAGCAGCACGGGCTGCCCATCCAGCGCGGCGTCTTCTCGCGCGGAGCACCGCCCTGGCGCTACCTGCGCCCGCTCAACGCAAACCTGTTCTTGTCGACCAACGAGGCCGACGTGCGCTCGGCGCTCGAAGCCGGCGTGCCGGCCGCGCGCGTCTATCCCGACTCGGCACGCGCGTCGGCAGCCCACCCGCATGAAGTGCGAATCGCCTTCGACGGTGATGCGGTGCTGTTTTCCGACGAAGCCGAGCAGGTCTTTCGCAGCGCCGGGCTCGATGCCTTTCAGGCGCACGAACGCGAACGCGCCGAAAAGCCGCTGGCCGCCGGCCCGTTCAAGCCACTGCTCGAAGCGCTGCAACGCCTGCAGCAGGCCGCGTCACCCGCCATGGCCATCCGCACCGCGCTCGTCACCGCACGCAGCGCGCCCGCCCACGAACGGGCCATCCGCACCCTGATGGACTGGAACATCGAGATCGACGAGGCGATGTTTCTGGGCGGCCTTCAAAAAGGCGAATTCCTGCGCGAGTTCGAGCCCGACTTCTTCTTCGACGATCAAACCGGTCACATCGAAAACGCCTCGGCCCATGTGCCCGCAGGGCTGGTGGCGTCGGGCATCGCGAACCGTTGACGCGACACCGACCGACACGTCGCCAACAAGGCGATGTGCCGGATCAGCTCAGCGTGACGCGCGCGAACTTGCGTTTGCCGACCTGCAAGACGTAGGTTCCGGCGCCCAGTTTCAAACCCCGGTCGGAGACAACATTGCCATCGACCCGCACGCCGCCGCCATCAACAAGGCGCAAGGCCTCGCTGCTCGATGGCGCGAGGTTGGCCTCCCGCAGCAGCGCACCAATCCCCAACGGCGCGCCGGACATCGCCAACTCGGGAATGACGTCGGGAATGCCTCCGCGTGAACGCAGGTTGAAGTCTTCTTCGGCCGCTTCGGCCGCCCCCGCGCTGTGGAAGCGCGCCGTGATTTCCTTGGCAAGCGCCACCTTGGCGTCCTTGGGATTGCGACCGGCCTCGACCTCGGCCTTGAGGCGCGCAATGTCGGCCTCCGACTTGAAGCTCAGCAGCGTGTAGTAGCGCCACATCAGCGTGTCGCTGATGGACAGCAGCTTGGCGAACATGTCGTTGGGCGCTTCGCTGATGCCGATGTAGTTGCCCTTGCTCTTGGACATCTTGTCGACGCCGTCGAGCCCTTCGAGCAGCGGCATCGTCAGGATGCACTGCGGCTCCTGTCCGTATTCGCTTTGCAATGCACGGCCGACCAGCAGGTTGAACTTCTGGTCAGTGCCGCCGAGTTCCAGATCGCTCTTCAACGCGACTGAGTCGTAGCCCTGCATCAACGGGTAGAGAAACTCATGCACGCTGATCGGCGTTCCGGCCTTGAATCGCTTGGAGAAGTCATCGCGCTCCATCATCCGCGCCACCGTGTAGCGCGCGGCGAGCTCGATCATGCCTCGCGCACCCAGAGGGTCGCACCACTCGGAGTTGTAGCGAACCTCGGTGCGAGCCGGATCGAGCACCAGGCTGGCTTGCTGATAGTAGGTCTGCGCGTTGACCTCGATCTGTTCGCGGGTCAGCGGGGGCCGGGTGGCGTTGCGGCCTGACGGGTCACCGATCGTGGAGGTGAAGTCTCCGATCAGAAAGATGACCGTGTGACCCAGATCCTGCAGCTGTCGCAGCTTGTTCAGCACGACGGTGTGGCCGATGTGAATGTCTGGTGCCGTCGGGTCGAGCCCCAGCTTG
>NCFZ01000032.1 GCA_002281415.1 Burkholderiales bacterium 28-67-8
CTCGCATACCATCGTCCGCATGCAAGACATTCTGATCAACTGGACCCCGCAGGAAACCCGCGTGGCGGTCGTCGAACACGGCGCCGTGCAGGACCTGCACATCGAGCGCACGCTCGAGCGCGGTCTGGTCGGCAACATCTACGCCGGCAAGGTCGTGCGCGTGCTGCCCGGCATGCAGTCGGCGTTCATCGACATCGGCCTGGAGCGCGCGGCCTTCCTGCATGTGGCCGATGTGCAGCAGGCCGCTGACGCCGCACGCACCGCCGGCAGCAACCCGGGCACGCCACCGCCGCCCATCGAGCGCCTGGTGTTCGAGGGCCAGACGATGACGGTGCAAGTCATCAAGGACCCGATCGGCACCAAGGGCGCGCGGCTGTCGACCCAGATCAGCATTGCCGGGCGTTTGCTGGTGTTCCTGCCGCAAGACGACCACATCGGCATCAGCCAGAAGATCGGCTCGCACGAGTTGCGCGAGCAGCTGCGCGCGCGCATGACCGAGCTGGTGCAGTTGCCCGGCGGCGGCGCCACGGGTGGCTTCATCTTGCGCACCAACGCCGAAGACGCGACCGACGCCGAACTGGCCGACGACATCGCCTACCTGCGCAAGACCTGGGCGGCCATCCGCGAACGCAGTTTCAAGCTGCCGCCGGGCAGCCTGCTGCACCAGGACCTGAGCCTGCTCGAGCGCGTGCTGCGCGATCTGGCGCATGAGGGCACGCACACGATTCGCATCGACTCCAAGCAGCAGTTCGACGTGCTCAAGGCGTTCGGTGAGGCGTTCATGCCCAGCTCGGTGGGCAAGCTCGATCTGTACCGCGGCGAGCGGCCGATCTTCGATCTGTTCAGCATCGACGAGGAGATCGCGCGGGCGCTGTCGCGACGCGTCGACCTGAAGTCGGGCGGCTACCTGATCATCGACCAGACCGAAGCGCTGACCACGGTGGACGTGAACACCGGCGGCTACGTGGGCGCGCGCAACTTCGACGACACGATCTTCAAGACCAACCTCGAAGCCACGCAGTCGATCGCCCGCCAGATGCGTTTGCGCAACCTGGGCGGCATCATCATCGTGGACTTCATCGACATGTCGCGCGAGGAGCATCAGGCCACGGTGCTCGCCGAACTGAAGCGCCAACTGGCGCGCGACCGCACCAAGGTCACCATCAGCGGCTTCACCCAGCTCGGGCTGGTGGAACTCACGCGCAAGCGCACCCGCGAGTCGCTCGCGCACATGCTGTGCGAGCCGTGCCCCACCTGCGAAGGCAAGGGCCAGGTCAAGACCGCACGCAGCGTGTGCTACGACATCCTGCGCGAGATCCTGCGCGAGGCGCGCCAGTTCAATCCCAAGGAATTCCGCATCATCGCCACCGCGGCGGTGGTCGAAATGCTGCTCGACGAGGAAAGCCAGCACCTGGCCGGCCTGAGCGACTTCATCGGCAAGCCGATCTCGCTGCGCGCCGAAGGCAACGGCTCGCCAGAGCAGTACGACATCGTCTTGATGTGAGCGTGAGTGACTGGCGCGGCGCGCCGCCCGTCATCGTCGACACCAACGTGCTCATCGGTCAGTGGATGACCGAGCTGACCGGCGGCGGCCCGATGCACATCCTCGACGGGATGCGCGGCGGTGCCCTGGCGTTCGTGGTGTGCGAGGTGCTCGTCGCCGAGTACCGGCACGTGCTGCTGCGGCCCAAGGTGCAGCAGCGGCATGAGCAGACCGAGCCCGTGGTGGATGCGTTCCTGGAGCACCTGGCGCAGCGCGCCACCGTGCTGGAGCCGGCGCCCGGGCACCCGTCACCCGACCCGGGCGATCAGATGCTGTGGGACTTGCTGTGCGCCCGCGACGATCTGCACCTGGTCACCATCGACAAGCTGCTGCTCAAGGACCGCCGCATGCGCGGCCGCGTGGTCACGCCCGAGGCGTTTGCGGTGGCGTGGTTGCAGCGCGACACGCGATAACATCTTGGTGTCAAAACACCAATGTGAGGATCACATGAGTCGACTGACCATCACCCTGACCGAGTCCCGCTACCGGGCGCTCAAGGCTGCATCCGCACAGCGAGACAAGTCCATAGGCCAACTCATCGATGAGAGCCTCGACTTCTACGGCATCAAGTCACGCGACGAGGCGCAGCAATTGGTGCGACGCGCTCGCGAGCACAGCCAGTTGAGCGAAGCGCAGGCGCTGGAGGTGGCGCAAAAAGAGGTCACAGCAGCGCGCCGCCGAACGTGAGCCGCCCGCCCGTCATCGTTGATACCAACGTGGTTGTGGCCGGCTTGCTCACGGCACAGGCGTCTTCGCCGGTCGCGCGCATCCTGGACGGCATGCTGACCGCAGCGTTCCCTTTTGTCGTGTCGCCGGACTTGCTGGCTGAGTACCACGCGGTGTTGGTGCGGCCTGCGCTGCGAAAACTGCATGGGCTGGCCGTGCCTCAGATCGAAACCATCCTGACCGATCTGGCCCAGCACGCCATCGTGCTCGAGCCCGAGGCCGGGCCACCTGCGCCTGATCCCGGTGATCAACTCCTGTGGGATCTGCTCGCCGAACGAGCGGAGCTGCGTCTGGTGACCGGCGACAAGTTGCTGCTGAAAGACGGCAGCATGCGAGGTCGAGTCCTGACGCCCGCTGAATTTTTCAACTCAGCGGCCCCTTGATGGCGTTGCCTGACGGCCTGTACGACCTCCTTCTGACAGAAGGACTGCTGTCTCGCCTGGATTCGAGTTGTGCCGAGGTTCGTACCCTCCAGGGTGGTGGTGCCGAGGTTCTGGCCGAGGCGCTCACTCGGCAGCTGGGGGCCATCCTGAGCGATGTGGCTGCCGAAGGTGGCGATCAGGCTGTGCGTCAACTCGAACTGGTCAATTCGATCCTTGTCGGGCTGCGACAACGCTTGGCCGTCGATGACGCTGCAGTGGCGGGTGCCGATGTCGTTGACCTCATCGCGTCACCACTGCGTGTGCTCAAGGCGATCCAACGAGACCGGCAGTTTTCGGCGCCACCCGAGATCGGGCTGGGTGTGCCTTGGCTGTTCACCGCCGGCAAGGGATCGCCGTCGTTGCTGCATGAGATTCGCCGCGAGCTGACATCGGCCGATCAGGTGGACATCCTGGTCAGCTTCATCACGGTGTCGGGCGTGCGCAAGCTGCAAGACGTTTTGCAGCAGATCACGGCCATGGGTGCACACGGCGGGGTCGCCACCCGAATTCGCATCCTCACCACGACCTACACCGGCGCGACCGAGGCCCGTGCGCTCGACGATCTGGCGCGGTTGCCAGGCTGCGAGGTGCGCGTGTCCCTGGACGGGCGGCGAACGCGGTTGCACGCGAAAGCCTGGCTTTTCCATCGCAAGACGGGTTTCGGCTCAGCCTATGTGGGCAGCGCCAACCTCTCAGGGGCTGCGCTCACCGGGGGCCTGGAATGGACCGTCAAGCTCACTCAACGTGGCCAGGAGCCGCTGTTTGCAAGGGCCACGGCCCACTTTGAGACGCTGTGGGCAGACAACGAATTTCAGCGCTATGACCCGGATAACGCGGACCACCGGCGTGCCCTGGCTGATGCGATCAGGCGAGAGACCTTTGGCGCGGGCGAGCCTGCGGCTGCGATCGGGTTTTTCGACTTGCAGCCCAAGACGTATCAGCAAGACATGCTGGAGCAACTCGCTGCTGAGCGCTCCCATGGCCGGTGTCGCAATTTGGTGGTTGCAGCCACCGGAACCGGTAAAACGGTGGTTGCCGCGTTCGACTACCGCAACAACTGTCGCAAGCTTGGCGGGCGGCCGCGGTTGCTGTTCGTTGCCCACCGCGAAGAAATCCTGAGGCAGGCATTGCGCACCTATCGCGAGGTGCTGCGCGACCCGGACTTCGGTGACCTGCTCACCGGCAGCCATCAGCCTGAGCGCGTGGACCACCTGTTCGCCACCATCGACAGCGTGACCAGCCGTGATCTGGTGGCCGCTACTGGCGCAGACCACTGGCACACGGTGGTGATTGATGAGTGCCATCGGCTGGCCGCTGATCGATTTGACGCGTTTGTCAGGGTAGTGCGCCCAGCAGTCTTGCTCGGACTCACCGCGACCCCCGAGCGCAGCGACGGCCAGGCGATTGCGCGCTACTTCGACTCACGGCCAGACGGAAGTCCCGCGGTCGAGCTGCGGCTTTGGCACGCGCTGGATTTGCAACTGCTGGCGCCGTTTGAGTATTACGCGTGTGATGACGCCACCGACTTCTCTCAGGTGCTCTGGGATCGGCCCGGCGAACGCGAAGCTGTCGACAACCTGGTCACGGGCAATGACCTGCGGGCAAGGTTGGTGGTCAACGAATGGCGCCGCCTTGCCGCTGATGCCAATCGATCACGTGCCTTGGTGTTTTGCGTGTCCGTCGCGCATGCCGAGTTCATGACCGGGTGGTTGAACCGGGCGGGGCTGCCGGCCGCCTGCGTGGTCGGCGCAACACCTCCCGAGGAGCGTCGCCGGGCGCCTCAACGTTTGCTGAGCGGGGAACTGTGCGCGCTGGTGACGGTGGACCTGTACAACGAGGGCATCGACTTGCCCATGGTCGACACGCTGTTGCTGCTTCGGCCCACGCAAAGCCCTGTGCTTTTCCAGCAGCAGATCGGGCGCGGCTTGCGCCTGGCGCCTGGCAAGGAAAGCTGCCTGGTTCTCGATTTCGTGGGGCAGCACCGGGCCGACTTCCGCTTTGACCGCCTGCTTTCTGGACTGACCGGGCTGTCAAGGCGAGAGCTCGTCGATGCGGTTGAAGACGGTTTTGGCAGCTTGCCTCCGGGATGTCATATCCACTTGCAAAAGCACACGCGTGAGCAAGTACTCCAAGGCCTGCGAGCGCTTACCACCCAGAACTGGCGGCGCCTGCGCACCGAACTACAGGCACATGCTGCATTGCGCGGCCGCGCCACGGTGAGGCTTGCAGACTTTCTGCGAGATCAGGCGTTGGAAATCGAGGACGTTTACCGATCCAGTACCGGACAGGGCCGAAGCGGTTGGACCTCGCTCAAGCGCGATGCGGGCCTCATCGCTGCTGAACCCGGGCCAGAGGAGGATTACTTCAGCCGTCGCATGGGTGACCTCTTGCACGTGGACGATCCGAGGCGGCTGGCTGTGATGGCTGCGGCAGGTGCAGCAAGTGGCGATCAGTCGATTGGTAATGCTCTGGGCTTGCAAATGCTGGCGTACCAGATCGATGGACGCCACGAGCAGGCCGCCGGGCCTGAGGCCTTTGCCGAGCGGCTCGCGCGACACCCGCCCATCAGCGAGGAACTGATGGAACTGGCTGAACTGCTCCAGACCCGCAGCAGCTTGGGTGACTGTCGTGTACCGGGGCTGGAAGACACGCCTTTGAACTTGCACGCTGCCTTCGGCATCCGTGAGGTTCTGACCGCCGTGGGTTGGTTGACCGCGCAGCGACGTGTGCCTTTTCAGGCTGGCGTCTTGTCGTTACCTGTTCGCAAGACTGAGCTGCTGTTCGTTACGCTGGACAAGAGCGAGGGCTACCGCGAGCGCAACTTCTCGTATCACGACTACGCGATCAGTGCGGACCGATTCCATTGGCAAACTCAAAACAGCGCCGGTGCGGACACGCCGGGGGGCCGTCGTTATCTGGAAAGCGCTGGCAATGGCTGGCGCTTTCAACTGTTTGTGCGCCCCCGAAAAGGCGATGGCTACCGCGCTTGTGGCCCTGTGACGCTGGAGTCAGCCGAGGGTGATCGGCCCATGAGCATCGTCTGGAAGCTGGCCGTGCCGCTGACGGCACGGCTGTTCCGAGACTTCAGCGTCCTGCGCGGTAGTTGAGCTGTCACTGCCTCAGTAATGCGGCGGCAGCTCGTCGCGCAGGCTGCGGAAGGCGCCCGGCTGCGGTTCGGCGGGTTGCTGGCGCAGGCGCTCGATCTCGCGCTCGAGGCGGTCGATCTGGTCTTGCTGGCGCACGATGACGGCGTTGAGCTGATCGAGCAGGTCTTCGGTGAAGCTGGCCTTGATCTCGAGATCGGTCAACCGCTGCTCGGTGTGGTGTTCGGGGGAGTTCGGGTGTTCCATGCGCCGATTGGACGCGAAGTCGGGGTCCGCCGGATCACGGGCGATGGCGGCCGGCGGCGCGTCGACAATCGGACATGACCGATTCCCACGCCAGCACGACCCCGGGCCCTGCGTTCAGCAGCCTTTCGCTTCCACCCGCAGTGCTCGAAAACCTGCAGCGCCTGGGCTACGAGCGCATGACGCCGATCCAGGCAGCCGCTTTGCCGCTGGCGCTGGCCGGCAAGGACCTCATCGCCCAAGCCAAGACGGGCAGCGGCAAGACGGCTGCGTTTGCGCTGCCGCTGCTGGCCAATCTGAACCCGCGACGCTTTGCGGTCCAAGCGCTGGTGCTGTGCCCCACGCGCGAGCTGGCCGAGCAGGTCACGCAGGAGCTGCGCCGGCTGGCGCGCGCCGAAGACAACATCAAGATCCTCACGCTGTGCGGCGGCGCCACGATGCGCCCGCAGATCGCCAGCCTGGCGCATGGCGCGCACATCGTGGTGGGCACGCCGGGCCGCATCCTCGATCACCTGTCGCGCGAGACGCTGCCGCTCGATGCGCTCAACACGCTGGTGCTCGACGAGGCCGATCGCATGCTCGACATGGGCTTTGCCGAAGACATCGCCACCGTCGTCCAGCACTGCCCGAAGCAGCGCCAGACGCTGCTGTTCTCGGCCACCTACCCCGAGGGCGTGGTGAAGCTGGCCACGCGCTTCATGCGCGATCCGCAGCAAGTCAAGCTCACCGAGCGGCACGCCACCACCAAGATCCGCCAGCGCTTCTACGAGGTGAAGGAAGGCGAACGGCTGCACGCGGTGGGCCTGCTGCTCGATCACTACCGGCCGGTCAGCACGCTGGCGTTTTGCAACACCAAGCAGCAATGCCGCGATCTGGTGGCCGTGCTGCAAGGCCAGGGCGTGGTGGCGCTCGAGCTGCACGGCGATCTTGACCAGCGCGAGCGCGATCAGGTGCTGGTGCAGTTTGCCAACCGCAGCTGCAGCGTGCTGGTGGCCACCGACGTGGCGGCGCGCGGGCTCGACATTGCACACCTCGAGGCGGTGATCAACGTCGACATCACGCCCGAGATCGAGGTGCACACGCACCGCGTCGGGCGTACCGGACGCGCTGATGAGGCGGGCTGGGCGTTCAGCCTGGCCAGCATGGACGAGATGGGGCGCGTCGGGCGCATCGACGAGATGCAAGGCAGCGCCAGCGAGTGGCACCCGCTGAGTGAGCTCACGCCTGCCAGCACCCAGCCGCTGCGCCCGCCGATGGCCACGCTGCAGATCCTCGGCGGGCGCAAGGAAAAGATCCGCGCCGGCGACGTGCTGGGTGCGCTGACCAAGGACATGGGGTTCGAGTCCGCACAGATCGGCAAGATCAACGTCAACGAGTTCTCGACCTACGTGGCGGTCGAGCAGGCCATTGCCGACGAGGCAGCGCGGCGCCTGAACGCGGGCAAGGTCAAGGGCAAGGCGGTCAAGGTGCGCCGCCTGTGAGCCGGTCGCCCCGGGCAAAAGGGGTCAAGAATCGCGCCGATCGGCCGACGTAACAGGCAACGCCTCCAGCCAGGCACACCCACTGACGGCGCGTGCGACGCGCCCGCCACCATCCGAACCCCGACCACCCGGATCAAGACATGCGCAACAACGGCCCCATCACCCAGCAGGAATACATCGTCCCTGAAGGCGCCACGCTGGTGTCGACCACCGACCTGAAGAGTCGCATCACCTACTGCAACCCGTCGTTCATCGAGGTCAGCGGCTACCGGCGCGAAGAACTCATCGGCCAGCCGCACAACATGATCCGCCACCCGGACATGCCGCAGGAGGCCTTCCGAGACATGTGGGCGACCATCGAAAGCGGCCAGCCGTGGTCAGCACTGGTCAAGAACCGGCGCAAGAACGGCGATCACTACTGGGTGGTGGCCAACGTCACGCCGGTGCTCGAAGACGGACAAGTCAGCGGCTACATGTCGGTGCGCACGCGCGTCACCCGCGAGCAGGTGGCCGCGGCCGAGGCCCTTTACGCCGGCATGCGCGAAGAGGCCGAGTCGGGCCGCCCCATCACGCTGCTGCATCACGGCCGCTTGCGCATGAACACGCCGGTCGGTCGCTTGCGCACGATGTTCGAATGGGGTCTGGCTGCCAAATTCCGCGCGATGGCTCTGGCGCTGGCGTTGTGCAGTGTGGGTCTGGGCGCTGCGCTGCCTTCGGATGTCGGCTTGGGCGCGGCCCTGCTGGGCGCGGTGGTGCTCGGCTTGGGGGCGGCCTGGTGGCTGAGTCAGAACACCCTGGTGCCGCTGCGCGATTTGATCGCAGCCGCCAACCGCATGGCCGCTGGCGACCTCCGTCAGACGCTGCCCGCCACGCGCATCGATGAGTGGGGCAGCGCCAACCGCGGCCTGACGCAGCTCAACGTGAACCTGCAGGCCATCGTGGGTGACGTGCGCTACCAGGTCGAAGGCATCGACAACGCCTCGCGCGAGATTTCGGCGGGCAGTGCTGATCTGAGCGGTCGCACCGAGTCGCAAGCGAGCAACCTCGAGCAAACGGCGGCGTCGCTCGAGCAGATCACCAGCACCATCTGCGCCAACGCCGACGCCGCGCGCAAGGCCAACCAGCTCGCCGAGCTGGCCAGCGAAGTGGCTGAGCGCGGCGCGCAGGCTGCGGGCTCGGCGATTGAGCGCATGGGCGAGATCCAGACGTCTTCGCAGCGCATCGGCGAAATCATCCAGGTCATCGAAGGCATTTCGTTCCAGACCAACCTGCTGGCGCTGAACGCGGCGGTGGAAGCGGCGAGGGCGGGCGAGCAGGGGCGCGGCTTCGCGGTGGTGGCCGGCGAGGTTCGCGCACTGGCCGCGCGCACCAGCGGCGCCGCACGCGAGATCAAGGGCCTGATCGACGACTCCGTGGCCCGCGTGGCGGGCGGCCGGCGGCTGGTCGAAGACACCGGCCAGACCGTGCGCGAGACGATGACGTCGATCCGTCAGGTCGCCGTGCTGGTGGCCGAGATCAGCACCGCATCGTCCGAGCAGGCCACAGGCATCGCGCAGGTCAACGAGGCGGTCAACCAGCTCGACAGCCTGACGCAGCAAAACGCCGCCATGGTCGAGGAGTTGTCGGCGTCCGCTGCGTCCCTGAGCACGCAGGCTGGTGTGGTGGCCGAGGCGGTGAAAATCTTCGGCAGTTGACGTACGACACGGGCGGGGTATTCCCGCCCCTCTATCATGGGCGTCGCCGCCCATGCCGCCTTGGCGCAACCCCAGGCCCGTCACCCACCGCTCATGCTTCTACCCTTTTCAGCCATCCGGCTGCGTTTCGCTCCCTTCCTGCTCGCTGCCCTGGCACTCTGGCTGTCGTTCATGACCGCCGCCCAGGCGCAGTTTCGCGTCGAGATGTCGGGCGTTGGCGCCTCGCAGGTGCCCATCGCGATCGCGCACTTTCGTGACGAGGACCGATACGGTCAGACGCTGTCGGCCATCGTGCGCGCCGACCTGGAGCGCAGCGGCTTGTTTCGCGGCGTGGACGCTGCCGAGGTGCTCGATGAGCAGGCCAATCCAGCCATGACACAGTGGCGCGGCCGCGCGGCCGATGCGCTGGTCGGTGGCTCGGTCACACGGCTGGCCGATGGCCGTCTTGATGTGCGCTTCAAGCTGTGGGACGTCGTCAAGGGCGCCGAGCTCGGCGGCCAGAGCAGTCTGGTGGTGCAAGCTGATCTGCGGCTGGCCGCGCATCGCATCGCCGACTATGTGCACGAAAAACTCACTGGGCAGAAGGGCGTGTTCTCGACGCGCATCGCCTACGTCACCAAGGCGGGCAAGAACTTCACGCTGCGCATTGCCGATGCCGATGGCGAGGGCGGGCAGGTGGCGCTCAACAGCATGGAGCCCATCATCTCGCCGGCGTGGTCGCCCGATGGGCGCGAACTGGCCTACGTGTCGTTCGAGAGCCAGAAGGCGGTGGTCTACGTTCAGGACACGTCGAGCGGCAAGCGTCGCGCTCTGGCCAACTTCCGCGGCTCCAACAGCGCACCGGCGTGGTCGCCCGATGGGCAGACGCTGGCCGTGACACTGTCGCGCGACGGCGGATCGCAGCTCTACCTGATCGGTCGCAACGGCGACAACGTGCGCCGCCTCACGCAAAGCATCGGCATCGACACCGAGCCGGTGTTCTCGCCTGACGGCCACTTCGTGTACTTCGTCAGTGACCGCGGCGGCGGCCCGCAGATCTACCGCACGGCCGTCAGCGGCGGCAACGCCGAGCGCATCACGTTTGCCGGCAGCTACAATATCAGCCCCGCGATCAGCCCCGACGGCCGCTCGCTGGCCTTTATCGCGCGGCAGGGCAATGCCTTCAGGCTGCACCTGCAGGACTTGTCCGGCGGGGCGCCGCAGCCGCTCAGCGACACCAGTGACGACGAGAGCCCGAGCTTTGCGCCCAACGGCCGGCTCATCATCTATGCCTCGCGCGCGCAGGGCCGCGACGTGTTGATGACCACCACACTCGACGGCAAGATCCGGGCGCGTCTGGTGTCCACCACCACCGATGTTCGCGAGCCCGTGTGGGGCCCGTTCGGTCGCTGAAGCCCATCACCTCGTCCTCTTTTTTCTCAGTCAAGCAAAGGAACTTCCATGAACCCGAACCGTATTGCCCAAACCGCTCCGCGCCTGCTTTTGTCCGCCCTGTTTGTGGCCGCTCTGGCGGGCTGTGGCTCGAACGTCAAGCTCGACGACAAGATGGCACCGGTCGAAAACCGCACCGCGACGCCTGTGGACCCCAACGCCGCCAGCGCATCGACCTCGCAGTCGCAAGTCACCAGCGTGGACCTGACCAAGGGCGCCGCCGATACCAGCGCTGCCAACCGCGTCGTGTACTTCGACTTCGACAGCTACACCGTGCGTGATGATGCACGTCCCGTGATCGAGCTCAACGGCAAGGCACTCGCCGCCAACCGCGCCAAGCGCATGGCCGCCGAAGGCCACACCGACGAGCGCGGCGGTCGTGAGTACAACCTGGCGCTGGGCCAGAAGCGTGCCGAAGCCGTGGTCCGCGCGCTGATCGTGTCGGGCGCTGCCGACAACCAGCTCGAAGCCGTGAGCTTCGGCAAGGAGCGTCCTGCCGTGACCGGTTCCGACGAAGCCGCATGGGCCAAGAACCGTCGCGTCGAGCTGACCAACCGTTGAAGGCTGGCGCATGACCGGGGCGATCTTTTCCGGGCGCCGCAGCTGGCCGGCTGCGGCGCTGGGGCTTGCGCTGCTGTGTGGCTCGGCGCAAGCCGCGCTGTTTGGCGATGACGAGGCGCGCAAGGCCATCCTGGACCTGCGCCAGAAGGTCGACCAGGTCGCCGAGCAGCAGCGCCAGCAGCAAACCGAGCAGAACGCGCAACTGCTCGACCAGGTCGGCCAGTTGCGTCGCAGCCTGCTCGACACCAACAACCAGGTGGAGTTGATGCGCGGCGAGAACGCCCGTTTGCGCGGGCAGCTCGAGCAGCTCGCGCGTGATCTGAGCGAAGCGCAGCTGAAGGTGCGTGATCTGGACGGGCGGCTGCGCCGTCTCGAGCCCCAGAAGGCGTCGATCGACGGCAAGGAATTCACCGCCGATGCCGACGAGATCCGCCAGTACGAGGCGGCCATGACGCAGGTGCGCAGTGGCGATTTCGCTGCGGCCTCCAATGCCTTGTCTTCGTTCGTGAGCCGCTGGCCGGCCAGCGGCTACGGCCCGTCGGCGCTGTTCTGGCTGGGCAACGCGCAATACGGCAAACGTGACTACGCGGCGGCGATCGCCTCGTTTCGCAGTTTTTCCGGTGGCCACCCCGACGACCCGCGCGCACCCGAAGCCTTGCTCGCGGTGGCCAACTGCCACTTCGAGCTGAAGGAAACCAAGGCCGCGCGCAAGGCGCTTGACGAGCTGTTCAAGGCCTATCCCAAGTCCGAGGCCGCACAGGCAGGCAAGGAGCGCCTCGGCGCGCTGAAGTGACTTGAAGGCGAACTCCCCATGACGGGCGAGAACGCCATCGACGTGGTGTCGGCGAGCGATCTCGATGTCGACCTGGAGCGCCGTTTCGGCGGCCTGCGCCGGCTGCATGGCGATGTGCACTACGAGCGGCTGCGTGCCGCCCGGGTGGCGGTGGTTGGCCTTGGCGGTGTGGGCTCCTGGGTCGCCGAGGCACTGGCGCGCAGCGGCGTGGCAGCCCTCACGCTGATCGATCTCGATCACGTGTCAGAAGGCAATATCAACCGCCAGCTGCAAGCCACCGGCCGCACCGTCGGGCAGGCCAAGGCGCTGGCCCTGTGCGAGCGGCTGGCCGACATTCACCCGGGCTGCGCGCTCTACCCGGTCGAGGAGTTCGTCGACGCCGACAACTGGCCCGCGCTGCTGCCGCACCCCATCGACGCCCTGATCGACGCCTGCGATCAGGTGCGTGCCAAGGCCGCGCTGGCCGCGTGGGCGCTGGCCACCGGCACGCCGTTCGTGACCGTGGGTGCGGCGGGCGGCAAGCAGCGCCCGCAAGCCGTCGAGGTCGCCGATCTGGCCGATGCCACGCACGACCCGCTGCTGGCCTCGCTGCGCCAGCGGCTGCGCCAGCACCACGGAGCAGCTCGCCACGCGCCGATGGGTGTGACGGGGGTGTTTTCCCGTGAGCCGGTGCAGCTGCCATCGCAGTCGTGCGACACCGAAAGCAACCTCAATTGCCACGGCTACGGCTCAAGCGTGACCGTGACCGCCACCTTCGGCATGGTGGCCGCGGCCGAGGCCATCCGCCAAGTGTTACAGCGCTGAGTCAAAACCTTGCCGACAATGCGGCCGGCCGGTCTATAATTTTGGGCTGCCCGGGGGTTGTTAGCTCAGTTGGTAGAGCAGCGGACTTTTAATCCGTAGGTCGTGGGTTCGAGTCCCGCACAACCCACCATCTGCCGGGGCAAAGGTTTCGTTGAAAAAGTGATGAACGTGGGGCTCTTAGCTCAGTTGGTAGAGCAGCGGACTCTTAATCCGTAGGTCGAGTGTTCGAGTCACTCAGGGCCCACCAAAATTAAGTAAGGAAATCAAGGACTTGGCGGCGAAAGCCTCTGAGTCCTTTTTCTTTGGCGCGGCGCCCCGCCGGTGCCCCATCAAAATCCGCGCCGGTCAGCGGGAAGGGTCTTAAGCGGGCGTTAATCGGCCATTGCGATGCTCTTCTTGTCCATTCTTGGGCGAGAAGGTGTGACTTGTCGATTCGCAGCATTCCAAGACTCGAGGCGGGCGCTGTTATCGCCTGGGCCAGCCTTTTCGCTGCCGTGACGGGCATCGCCCAGTTCATGGGGCAGGTGACGGCACGGCAGTTGGACTCGGCCGTCCAGTTCAACTCGGACGTGGCTCTCCTGATCGGCCTGTGTTGGGCGGTGCTGCAGCGCATCGTCCATCGGCGCGATGTGGTCGAGTGCCGACGCTGGGGAATCGCTGTCGCTGCGATGGGCCTGCTCGGGTTCATCCAGGCCACCGACTGGCTGGTCGCAGCCGGGCTCATCTTTGACGACTGGTTTCTGGACCTGCCGCTGTGGGCCGCGGTCAGCGTGCTGATGCGGGCGGCCTTGCGACGCAATCAGCAGCGGCCCTGGGTCTCGCAGCTTTGGTACGCCGGTCTGGCCTTGCAGTTTGTGTTCGTCCTGTGCGACTACGGCGATGGACGCACGATCGGCTGGCTGCCTTTTTCGTCAAGCGAGATCGCCTCCGTGGCCGAGTGGGCCGAGTTGCTGGCCATCGAATGTCATGTCGCTGCACTCGCGTTGTCGGCGGCCGGACTCGATCTCGCGGGCATGCGCAAGACTGTGCCGGCCCTCGGCGTCGAAGCGCGTCGTGTGTACCAAGCCGGCCATCTTTTCTGCCATGCCAGCTATCCACCGGTGCGTTGGGCGTTCTATCCGGTCGTGCATGAAGCCTTGATGCTGGTGGCATGCATTGCCCTTCTGGTGGCGGTGGGTCCGCGCGTGCGCCGCCTTTCGGGTCGATCCTTGCGTGCGCAGTTCGGGGATTTGCTCGCGCTCGCCCTCGAGCAGGAGATCGATCCGCTGACCTACTACCTGCAGGAGCTGTATCGACCGGGTGGCGTCGCCGAGGCAGACCTCTATCTGACCCGACTGGAGACGAAGAACGGATTGCTCAACGCGCTCAATACCGTGCGTGCGCAACCCGAGGTCACGCACGAGATGAAGGACAAGGCCCTGTTCGCACACCGTTGTGAGCGCGCCGGCCTGGCTGTTGTCGGCACCTGGCTCACCTGCGATGCCGACGGCGTGCACTGGCAGATCGATCGGCCGGCGCTGCAGGGCGACCTGTTCTGCAAGCCCCGAGCGGGGCGCGGCGCGCGCGGCGTACTGGTATTTCACCGGATCGGCAACGAACGCTATCGTGCCCTTGATGGTCAGGAACTCGATCTCGACGAACTGATCGATCGTGTCGAGCGCATCGGGCGCCGGGTGCCAATGATCATCCAGCGCCGGCTGCATAACCACCCCGAGATCGCCGATCTGGCGGATCAGTCGCTGATCGCGATTCGCGTGCTCACCTGTCTCGATGCGCGAGGCGATCCGGTCGTGACCCACGGGTTGCTGCGCATCTTGTCCAAGCTGGAGCCATCGTGGGGTCGCCGCGATGAATTCGCCTCGCCGATTGAGTTGCACAGTGGTCGTCTGGGGTCACTCGTGAGCGACCGTGTCGCCCAGATCGAGCGGTACTCGCACCATCCAGTCACGAGACAGCGGGTCGAAGGTCGCGTTCTGGAGCAGTGGCCGGCGATCTCGGCGCTTGCGATCGCGGCACACGGCACGTTTCGGCATCGCGTCCTTGTCGGCTGGGACATCGCCGCTACCGTTGACGGCCCGGTGCTGCTCGAAGGTAATACCAACCTCGATGTGATGTTTCCGCAGCGTGCCTATGGGGAAGGCTTTGGCCGCAGTCCCCTGGGACCGCTGCTGCATCTGCACCTCGCCGATCTGGCCAGGATCCGGGGCATTGCGCCAGGCCAGTCGCCCGAATCCCTCAACAAGCGCCGCGCCGTGGCGAGCGGGTCGTAGCGTCCCTGAACCTCCTGACGCACGCGCTGTCGATCGGGTCGTCCGTCGACCACGTCCTGGAAAACCGGGCGAAGGGCATCGCACCCCTGCGATGGCGAACCGGCCAGCAGTCGGGCCGATTCGGGGCATCGACGTGGTCGGCAATGGGCGAGACCCGCTATCTGGCGGAGGGGCGCCCCGCCAGCCTTCGCAGCCACGGCCGCAGCCGGGCGTGAAACACCGCTCGCAGTTGATAACGCCACAGCAGCCGCGTGATCCACCGTTGCCAGCGATCGCGGGCACCCGGCCGGCGGACGAGCCGCAGCGCACGCCACTCCGCAGCCTGTGCCGTGCTGCGCAGTCGCACCGTGCTGATGCGCTGGTTCAGCCGATCGACATCGCCGCCGAGACTGGCCGGAACGGGCAGCCCGTGCACGGCGAAATTGGCCATCGTGCGCAGGCATTTCTCGCAAGCCAGGCAATTGGTGCCGGGGCGGGTGTCGCTCCAGCACACACGGATGCGATCCGCGCCGAACGGCCATGCGGCCAGCAGCCGGGCCTTGTCGCTGCGGCTGTATTCGGCGCCGTCATGGACGATGCGCAGGCTGGCGCTCGACAGCAGGTGATCGATGACGGGCGAGCTGCCCCACGGGGTCACAAGGTGGTTGTAAGGCTCGCAACTGCCCAGCAGTGCCACGGGTGCGATCGCCTTGT
>NCFZ01000033.1 GCA_002281415.1 Burkholderiales bacterium 28-67-8
AGCACCAGCACCAGCACCAGCACCAGCACCAGCACCAGCACCAGCACCAGCACCAGCACCCGCTCCAGCTCCAGCTCCAGCTCCGGCGCCCACCAACACCGCCGCATTGACCTGGACGGCCCCCACCGGCACGGTCAGTGGCTACCGGATCTATTACGGAACCGCCTCGCGCAGCTACAGCCAGCCGCTGGGCAGCGGCACCTACTCGGCGAGCACCGCCTACACGCTGACGGGGCTGCCGACCGGCCTCACCTACTACTTCGCGGTGACCGCCGTGGACTCCGCAGGCCGCGAGAGCGCCTATTCGGCCGAAGCCACGAAGCTCGTTCAGTGAGCGGCCGCGACACGTTTGCTTTCTTGATGGAATGGAACTGACATGAAACGAATCATTTATTCACTGGCATTTTCGGTATGCCTCGTACCCCTGTGCGCCGAGGCGGCCAACAGGTATGTCCGCCCGGGTGCCACCGGCCTCAATAACGGATCAGACTGGGCCAATGCCTATTCCAAATTACCCGCCACACTGACCCGCGGAGATACCTATTATCTGGCGGGTGGCAGTTACGGCAGCTATACCTTTTCGACCCCCGTGTCAGGCACGACGCCCATCACCGTGAGAAAGGCCACCGTGGCCGATCACGGTGTGGCCACCGGCTGGTCGGACACCTATGGCAGCACTCAGGCGCTGTTCAGCGGGCTGGCGTTCAAGACCAGTTATCACGTGTTCGACGGCGTGACGGGTGGCGGTCCGGGCAACTGGGAAACCGGCTTCGGGTTCAAGGTCAAGGCCACGTATCACACGATCGACTTCCCGGCGGTGCTGTCCGACATCACGCTGCGTCACGTCGACATCGAGGGTGGAGGCCGGGCGGCGACCTCCGACACCGACTTGCTGTACCTGGTCAACAAGTTCACCAACATCACGGTGTCGTACTGCTTCTTGCACGACACGTCGCGCACCATGATCCTGACCTGGCCGGCCAGCGGCAACGGGATGCTGATCGAGTATTCGAAATTCGCGAGAAACGGCAATGCCGAACACCGCGAAGCGTGGTCAGCCGGTGCCGACAGCAATGTGATCGTGCGACATAACCTGTTCGAAGATATTCTGGGTACCGGGGTTATTGCCATCGTCAACAGCAAGGGCGTGGCCAGCAACTGGGATGTCTACGGTAATGTTTTCTATCACACCGGAAAATACACTGACGGCATCATCAATACCGGGGTCCTGTTCAACCGGTATGACGCGGGCGGCTCGCCGATCGCGGTGCAGGCCAGCAACTGGCACGTCTACAACAACGTGGTGGCCAACATCCGCAACGGCTCGTTCACGGCAGCGTTCACCTCGGAGAACTCCGTGAACTACGTCGCCGAGAACAACATCTGGTTCAACAACCAGCCGTCCGACGTGGGTGCCAACGGGGTCGCGACCGCCGACTACAACTGGTTCTACGGCAACGGCGGCAGCGGGGCGCGCGGCCCGCATGACATCAACGGCACCGGCTCGCCGTTTGTCGATGCCCAGCCGTGGATCTCGGGCAACTGGGCCTTGAAGGCACCGATCGGCGGTCTGGCGCTGGCAGCGCCCTACAACATCGACATGAACGGCACGGTCCGTGGTGCCGATGGGGTGTTCGACCGCGGTGCGCTCGAGTTCTCGAGCCAGGCGGCGGCGGTGCCTGCACCGACCAACCTGCAGGTCAAGTGAACTGAGTTCACCGCCTCAGCGAAGACCCCGCAGCGTGCTGCGGGGTTTTTTCACGCCCGCGCCGGCACCTCGAGTTGCACCAGCGCGTCGTGCGCGAACACCCTCGCGGGGCGCGCGGCCGTGCCAGGCAGCAGCCTGGCCGTCAGCGCCGAACTGGTCTCGCTGTGCACCAGGCGCAGCCCCAGCGCACGGTGGAAGTCGTCGAGCTCGCTCTCGGCCGTCGACAGCCGGAACGGATCACTGGTGCGCCCCTCGAGGCCGAAGCCGTCTTTCACGCCGCGGATCTTGAAGTCGTAAGCGATGCGGCTGCCCGCGGCCAGCCGATCGGACAGCAAGCGCAAGAAGGCGGTGAACGCATCGGTGTTGACGTACGGGCTCACGCCTTCCATCAGCACCAGCGTGGGCCCCGGCGGCTGCGCCGCGAGACTGGCCTCAAGCTGCGGCCACGCGCCGTCGTTGAGGTCGATGGGGGCGTAATCCACGTGATCGACCGGCAGCCGCCGCCGGGCAATCGCCTGCTTGGCCTCGATGGCCCCGGACTGGTCACACTCGAGCACCCGAATGCCCTTGGACGCCAGCAGATGCGCGTAGCGGTAGGCGCGCGTGTCGCTGCCGCAGCCCACGTTGATGACGCGCTGCGCACCGGCGCACAGCGCATCCACGAACACCTCGTCGTAGTAGCGCGTGCGCGCCAGCACGTAGTCATAGAACGGGTCGGCGCGCAGCCGCTGCAGCAGCAGCCGCCCGCGCCACAGGCAGCTCCAGCGCTGCGCCGGCGACAGGAACTGCCACACCAGCGTGTCGGGGTTCCAGAACGCGCCCGACTCGCGGGTGGACTGGATGTGGCGCAACTGGCCCACTTTCATCATGTAGCTGAAGTCGGGCAGCGTGTGGCTGGTGTTCATGGGGCACCTCGGGGTTGGTGGTCGTGGGGTGTGGTTCAACCGGCCGGCTCGAACTGCCGCACGGTGCTCTCGCGCCGCACGCACCACCGCAAGACGGCGAGCCACTTGCGCTGCGCGCCCGGCCAGGGCGCGCCGGCACGTCCGCGCTGGCGCAGCGCGGACGCCTTCAGCGCGGCCAGCCTGAGCAGCGCCACGCCCAGCATCGATGCGCGGTACAGCTCGCCATAGAAGCGCCCGCGCGTCTTGGCCAGATAGCGGCAGATCGACTCGCGCATGAGCACCACCGAGAAATTGCTCGGCGCTTCCTGCGAACAGCCGCCGCCGTGGTGGATCACGCTGACCTCGGGCACGTAGTAGTTCACCAGCCCGGCAGCACGCGCCTTGTGGCACAGGTCGATGTCCTCGGCGTACATGAAGTACTCGTCGCTGAAGCGGCCGATGCGCTCGAAGACCTCGCGACGCAGCATCACGCAAGCGCCCGCGAGTGCTTCCACCGGCTGGGGCGCCGCGTTGCCGGCGTACAGCGCGGCGGTGCCCCACAAGCCGCTCGCCGGCCAGCGCTGGCGCAGCCACTCGAAGTCGAGCGCCTGATTGATCAGGGTGGGAAACGACTGCACGCAGCTGGTCTGCAAGCTGCCGTCGCTGTTGAGCAGCCGGCACCCCACCACGCCGGCATCGGGCAGCTCGCGCAGCCGCCGGTGCAGCGTGGCGATGGCCGGGCCGACCACCTCGGTGTCAGGGTTCAGGAACAGCACCGCATCACCGCGGCTCGACTCGAACGCCAGGTTGTTGGCGCGCCCGAAGCCCAGGTTGCGGTTGCACTGGACGAAGCGCACCCGCGGGTGCTCGGCATGCAGGAAGCGGTCGCAGCCGTCGTACGAGGCGGCGTCGATGACCACGACCTCGTAATCCAGCAGGCTGTCGCGCATCTCGAGCTCGACGCTGCGCAGGCAGTCGCGCAGGTAGCCGACCGAGTTCCAGTTGACGATGATGATCGACAGGTCCATGGCGGCGTTTGGTTCAGTGACGGATGAAAGCGCGGTGCCACAGCTCCACCGACAGCAGCAGGTAGATGTGGCGGCGGAACTGGTCGTGCCCCTCGCGGTCGCGCTGCAGCATCCGCGCGATGTGCGCCTGATCGAAGTACAGCCGCATCGACGACTCGGAGCTCAGCAGGCACTCCTCGATGAACGGCCGCATGCTCGTGCGCATCCAGTGCTCGACCGGGTTGGCAAAGCCCTTCTTGGGCGCATGCACGCGCTTGGGCGGCAGCCACTTCTCGGCGGCGCGCTTGTGCAGGTACTTGCCGGTCAGCCCCTTGAGCTTGAGCGACGGCGGCAGGCTCTCGACGAACTCGACCAGCCGGCGGTCGAGAAACGGCACGCGCACCTCGATCGAGTTGGCCATCGAGGTCTTGTCGCCCACCATGAGCAAGTCATCGGGCAGGTTGCTGCGCGTGTCGATGTAGAGCATCTGCGTGAGCGGATCGAGATGCGCCACGTCGCTTTGCAAATGCGCCAGCGCATGGCGCGAGCCGTAGGGGTCGAGCTCGTGCGCGGTTTTCATGGCGCCGCGAAACAGATCGCTCTTCACGTCGGCGCTGAAAAACGAATACATGCGGGCGAAGCGGCGCAGCATGTCGGGCTCGGCCAGCGACTCGGCCCCACGGCTGAGCCGCTCGTGGCGCCCCGGCAGCGCCGACACCAACGACTGCACGGCGCCGGTCAGCCCGCCCGGCAGCTGGCTGTACAGACCCGACAGCCGCGCGCCCAGGTGTCGACCGTAGCCCGCCCAGGGCTCGTCGGCGCCCTGCCCGGTCAGCGCCACCTTGACGTCGCGGCTGGCCAGCCGGGCGACGAAGTAGAACGCCGCCGCGGTCTCGTTGCCCACCGGCTCTTCCACGTCGGTCATGTAGCGCTCGAAGTGGCGCTGGTAGTCGGCCGGGCCGAGCATCTCGAACGCATGGTGGGCGCCGAACTGCTGCGCCAATTCGCGCGCATCGTCGACCTCGTTGGTGGCCTCGCCGCCATCAAAGCCGATGGTGAAGGTGTGCACCGGCGTCCTGAGCTGCTCGGTCATGATGGCCAGCAGCAACGCCGAATCGACGCCCGAGCTCAGAAACAGCCCCAGCGGCACGTCGCTGCGCAACTGCAGCTTGACGGCGTCTTGCAGCAATTGCTGGTATTGCTCGACCAGCTCGGCCTCGGGCGCGGCGGCGCGCTGCACCGGGATCGACTTCCAGTAGCGCTCGATGCGCATCTCGCCCCCGCCGAGGGTCATCCAGTGGCCCGGCGGCAGTTTCATGATCCCGCGAAACAGCGTGCGCGGCGACGGCACATAGCGGAAGGTGAACAAGTCGCCCATGGCCCCCAGATCGACATCGCGCGGGCACAGCGGATGCACCAGCAGCGCCTTGATCTCCGAGGCGAACACCAGCTGCGTGCCCAGCACCGCGTAGTACAGCGGCTTGATGCCCAGGTGGTCGCGCGCCAGGAACAGCCGGCGCTGTTTGCGGTCCCACAGCGCGAAGGCAAACATGCCGTTGAAGTGGTTCACGCACTCGCTGCCCCACTGTTCCCAGGCGTGCACGATCACCTCGGTGTCGCTGCGGGTGCGGAACTGGTGGCCCAGCGCCTGCAATTCGCTGCGCAGCTCGACGAAGTTGTAGATCTCGCCGTTGAACACCACCTGCACGGTGCGGTCCTCGTTGGCGATGGGCTGCTGGCCGCCTTCGATGTCGATGATGCTCAGCCGCCGATGACCCAGCGCCACCGGGCCGTCGGCCAGCGCACCGACACCGTCGGGGCCGCGGTGGGCGATGGCCTCGCTCATGCGCATGACGAGGCCCGCGTCGGCCACGCCGCCGCGCAGTTCAAGGATTCCGCAGATGCCGCACATGGGGGCCTTTCAGGGCGACGCGCTCACGGCTGCGCCCAGAAGCGCAAGCGCTGGCGCAGCTTGCGGCGCTGCTCGGTGCGCAAAAAGCGCACCACATCGTCCGGCAGTGCATGGGCCTCGCGGCGCAGCGCCGCCCAGGCGTAACGCGCCAGCGCCACGCCGCTGCCCAGCACGAACGGATATTCGGCCGCGCGCGAAAGGCAGCGCAGCGCGAAGAACAGCGGGTCGTAGCCCAGCGAGTGGAAGCGCCGGCCCTCGAAGAACTTGATCTGCAGCGGGTTGCCGTAGGCGAAGCCGGTGGGGCGGTGCTCGTAGGCAGGCGCGTCGAGCGACTTGCGCACCAGCCAGCCGCGCATGCGCGCCATGATCTCGGCCGTCGCGTCGATGCCGCCCCACGGCAGCGCCCGGTAGCCGCCGATGTCATCGAAGCACTGCCGGCGAAACAGCTGCACCTTGCCGCCCACGCTGTCGAGCGTGTAGTCGTAGGTCTTGAAGCTGTCGGTGAAGCGGGTGTAGACGATGCCGCCCGCAATGCCCAGCCGCTGCTCGTGGTCGAACGAGGCCAGCACGCGGTCGAAGTAATCGGGCCCGAACGACATGTCGGCGTCGATGTTGCCGATGAAGTCGAAATCGATGTCGCGCAGCTCGTCCAGCCCGCGGTTGAAAGCGCCCACCTTCTTGGCGAAGTCGCGCTGCGGGTCGCGCACCATGCGCACCAGCCGGATGAAATCGAAGCGCGCCGCGTAGCCGGCCACGATCTCGGCGGTGCGGTCGGTCGATCCGTCATCCACCACCACCCAGCGCACCGGCCGCACCGTTTGCTGCACCATCGATTGCAAGGTGTGCTCGATGAAGCGCGCCTCGTTGCGCGCCGGCGTGATCACCACGTAGCGCGAGCGGCGTGCGCTCGCAGGCATCGCACTCGCAGCAACGGCGCCGTTCACGGCCATCCCGGCGGGCGCGCTCATGCGACGGCCCTCCCGTGCGTCCACTGGCGCCAGCGCTTGCTGGCCAGTTGCACGCCGTGCAGCCAGTCGTAGTCGCCCTCCAGCTTGGCGCGAAACAGCTCGGCATCGTCGTCGTCATTGACCGGCAGCCGCTTGAGGAACAGCGGATCGTCGTGCGCGCTCGCGCTGCCGATCGAGGTGGTCACCCCGCCCTCGTAGCCGTTGCGCTTGAGCCGCGCGGCCAGCCGGGCGGTGAACTCCCCGTCCTCCTCGGGGAAGCGGTAGGGGTACGAAAACAGCGTCACCGGCGCGCCCGTGATCTGCTCGATTTCCTGCCGCGAGCGCAGCAGTTCCTTGTCGATGTCGCCCTGGCCCAGATGCACCAGCCGCGGATGCGACACGGTGTGCGAGCCGAAGCTCACGCCGCGCGCTGCCAGCTCGCCCACCTCCGCGCGGCGCAGGCAGGGCTGGCCGTTCACGAAGCGCCCGTTCAGGCAACCGGTGGCCAGAAACACCGTGGCCGGAATGCGCAGCGCGTCGAGCACCGGAAACGCATGCGTGAAGAAGTCGGCAAAGCCGTCATCGAAGGTCACCACCACCGGCGACGGCTGCTCGGCGCCGTCGTCGAGCACCGGGGTGTTCATCCAGCGCATCGCGTCGCCGAGCGACATCACCCGGTGGCCGTCGTCGCGCAGCAGCTCCATGTGCTCGCGAAAGCGCTCGGGCGTGGTCACCGTGCGGTAGTACGGGTGGGCGTGGTCATCGACGCGCCTGGAGATGCTGTGATACATCAGGATGCGCACGCGGTGGTCCGCCGGCGGCGCGCGGTGTTGCCGCCATGGGCTGACGAGCCCCAGCGTCAGCCAGCGGCCGAGTCTGAAGTTCGAGCTTGCGGATTCACCCATTGAGCAGCCTCCCCACGATGTCCAGGTAATCGGCCTTCTTCTCGGCCCAGCTGTTGCGCCCGGCAAAGGCCTGTGCGCGGGCGCTGATCTCGGCGCTGCGCCGGCGGTTGCCGTAGGCGTCGAGCAGCACGCGCGCCAGATCGTCGGCATCGCCGGCACGGAAAAAACGCACCAGCGAGTCGTCGAAATAGAAGCGATCCACGCGCGTGTCGGCCACCACCAGCGGCACGCCCAGCGACATGAACTCGAGCGTCTTGGTGCTGAACGCGTCGCCGCCGAACGAGTCGTTGCGCTTGGGCACCACGCCCAGATCGGCATTGGCCATCACCGCGGCGATCTCGCGAATGGGCAGCGGCGGCAGCAGCCGCACGCGCTCGCCCAGCCCCAGATCGGCCACCAGCTGCTGCAGCTGCGGCTTGGCCGGACCTTCGCCGTAGATGTGCAGCTCCATCGCCGGGGCCTGATCGCGCACCTTCGCGAAGGCCGCGATCGCGAGGTCCAGCCCCTGGTGCCAGTTCAGCGTGCCGGGGTAGACCACCACGAAGCGCCCGTCGTCGGCGCGTTGGCGCAAGCGCGGATCGAAGATGCCCGCGTCGGGGTAATTGATCAGCGCGGAGCACTTGTCGGCGCGGCTCGAACGCGTGGTGATCTTGTCGAGCCACAGGTCGTTGGCCACGATCACGTGGTCGGCAAACGCTGCCGACCAGCGCTCGGCGCGCTTGAGGGCGGCAAACACCATCGAGCGCTCGCTCACCTTGAACTTGGCGGCATAGAACTCGGGAACGATGTCGTGGATGTCGAGCACCAGCTTGGCGCCCAGCAGCTTGGGCACGAAGGCGGCGAACACCTCGAAGTCGGGCACCGAGTGCACGTGGATCAGGTCGTAGGGCTGCTCGGCGTGGCGGCGCGTGATCTCGACCATCGAGTTGACGAAAAACCGCAGCACCCGCAGCAAGTAGGTGGCCTTGCCGCGCTCGTTCTTCTCGCGGCTCTGGATGCGCAGCACCCGCACGCCGTGCATCACCTCCTCGGCCGGCAGGCCCTCGCGGCGCAGCACGATGGCATCGACCCGCGCGCCCTCGTCGGCCAGCGCCTCGGCGTAGCGGATCACGCGGCCATCGTTCTCGTAGAACGTGTAGGCCAGCATGCACGCGTGGATCGGCATCGGCATGGTGTCCACGAAGGCGCTGGGCGAACTCATGGTGTGGAGCCCTCCATCGGTGGCGTGGCGCGCGGCGGCTCGAGCACCACGCCGCGCGCATAGCCGCGCGAGACGATGCGCCGCGCCGTGCCCACCAGCGAGCGCAACTGATGGCCCAGCGGAATGCGCAGCCAGTTGGCAAACAGTGAAAAGCCCGAGTAGCGCGGGGCCGCGATGCCCGCGGTGCGCAGGGTGAGCAGCCGGCCCCAGATCGCGCCGCGCTTGCGCTGCAGCTCGCGCTGCGACATCAGCAGCACCTCGGGCGAGACCGCCTCGAGCGACAGCACGCCGGCGGCCACCGCCGCGCGCACCGTGCGCCGGCCCGTCTCGGTGCGCACCAGCAGCAGCGAGCGGCCGGCCTCGCCCTCGGCGATCTCGCGGTACCAGGGGTCGCCGCACGACAGGTCGGCGAACTCGCTGGTGCCGTCAGGGCACAGGTGGCAGCGAAACGGGCGGTACTTCTGCAAGAAGCCCCAGGCCTCGGCGTAGGTGGCCAGATCGCGCCAGCCGCCCTCGCCTTGTTCGTCGGCTACGCCTTTCATGCGCACCGAAAACAACCCCGGCCAGCCGCGCCCGCGATAGCGGATCTCGGCCACCTGATCGGCATCGACGCCGTGCTGCGCCAGCAGATCCAGCGTGCCCTGCGTGCTGGGTGTGCCGGCGCAGAAGATGCCGATGGCCAGACCCACATTCGCGTCGAGCGCGGGGCGCAACTGCTGCGCCTTGCGCAGGCCCTGCACGTCGCACGGCTTGCCGATGAACACGCACGGCCCGCCAGCGTCCTCGATGGCTTGCAACCGATCGCACGGCGAGGCCGGCGAGTACTTCGAACCGGTGGCCGCCAGCAGCTCGCCCGGCGTGCGGCTGAAGCGGCTGGCGTTGAGGTAGCGCACCTCGTCATCCGCGCCCACATGCACCACGCCGCGCATGCCATGTTGCTGCACGGCAAACAGCGCCAGCGCGCTGGCCAGACCGCCCGACGAGCCGGCCCGGCGCAGCGCGTCGTCGGTGGCAAAGCCCTCCCACACCTCGAGCACCGGCCCCCAGCTCTCGCGCAGCGCATCGAGCGTGTCGGCCATCGCCCAGTCCGGGGCATGGTCGATGCCCAGTCCCGGGCACACGGAGACGCAGTCGTTGCAGCTCGCGCACGCGTCGGTGGACGCCGCGGCGATCAACGTGCTCGCCGTGGCGGCGGTGCCGGTCACGGCCAGGCCCCCCGAGGCGCTGCGGCGCGCGTCCGGGTCCGCGGCCACCGCATCGACATCCACGAACACCGGACGCAGCCCGTGCGCCACGAAGTCATGCATCTCGAGCCGACCGTCGCTGCAGGCGTAGGCGCACGCGCCGCAGCCGTTGCAAAGATTCCAGCGCGCCACATCGGTGGCGTTGCGGATCGCGATCATGCGAGCGCTCCCGCCGGGCTCGCTGCGGCCGGGGTCAGCACCACCGGCGCCAGCACATCGAGCGCCTGCCGCTTGACGCCCACCATGGTGCGCGCCAGTTGCGCGTGGATCGCCTCGCGCTGCGTGAAGGCGGCATCAACCATGCGCACGATGGGCTCGATGCCCATGCTGCGCGGGTCGGCCACCCACTGGCCGGCACCCACACTGGCCAGCACGCCGGCGAACTTCTGGCTGTAGGCGATGCCCACCGCGGGCACCGCCTGCGACAGCGCCGCGATGCACGCATGCATGCGCGAGCCCACGAACAGGTCGCACTGGCCGATCACGTGCTTGATCTCGGCCTGATCGAGGGGCGCGGTGACTCGGAACAACCGCCCCGGATAGCGCGCGTGCCACTTGTCGTAGAGCGCGTCGATGGCGATGGTGTCGCTCTCGGCGGCGTTGCCGAACACGTGCGGCACCAGCAGCACGTTGGCGCCTCGCGTTTCGATCAGCAGCGTGAGCAAGCGCTCGATGAGCTGCGGGTAGTCGCACTGCAGCGCGAAGGCGTTGTTGCCGCTGTAGCCGCCGATGTTGAGCAGGCCGCTCACGTTCAGACCGACCAGCGCGCGCCCTTCGGTCTGGCTGTCGACGCCCGGCAGCACCAGACCCTCGGGACGGCGCGGCTCGAGCAGAAAGCCCATGTCGTAGCCAAACACCACCTGATGCTGATGCGCGCCCAGCCCGAGTGCGGCGGCCGCCTCGCTCACGCCACCGACCTCGCGGCAGTACGACAGCCTCGCGCGCTGGACGATGTGGCTGGCAATGCGGCGCGCCAGCGGCGAGCGCAGCGGGCCGATGGTCTGCGGCAGCAGCACCAGCGGACGCTCGAGCATCAGCACCAGCCACTGCGGCAGCACCATGTAGAAAAACCGCCCCATCCCGTAGATGTCGCTGAAGCTGTCGCCGCCCGACACCGCCACGGCCATGTCGGCACGCGCCAGCTGGTCCAGCCACGGGTTGCCCGCCTGCAAGCGCTCGCGCCACGCCGGGCCCACCCGACGCCACAGCGCCGCGACCAGCAGCAAGCGCACGATGTTGTTGGGCAGCCAGGGCTTCCACGAAAAGCGCAGGTTCACCAGCGGGATGTCGACCGTCTCGCCGGCCACGCTGACGTGGCTGGTGGTGGCCTCATGGCCGTAATCGACCAGCCGGATGTCGCAGCCGGGATAGCGGTGGCGCAAGATGGTCAGCGCGCCCATGGCCAGCGCGCCGATGCCGCGATTGGGGCTGTCCAGCGTGGCGCCCAAAAGCAGCACCCGTGTCGGTTTCATGGTGGCACCTCGTGACGATTTCAGTTGAACTTGCGGTTGGCCAGCGCCACCGACGCACCGCGCGGAACCGCGCCGACCCAGTCGGCGTGGTCGGGCACGGCCTCGCGCGGTGACGGCTGGGTGGCCGTGTCGACGGCCATGGCGGCGATGGCCGCCAGCGTCAGGTACAGCGCCACGAACGACTGGTCGAAGTACGACACCGACATGAACGTGACCGCATGCGCGAACAGCGATGCGCCCAGCGCCCAGACGAACCAGCCACGCGGGTCGTGCGCGCCGTGACCAGACTGCGCCAGCGCGTGCCCCACCCGGCGAAACGCCACGACCAGGATCCACGCGAACAGCGCCATCAGCAGCACACCGCCCACCACGCCCATGTGGAGGTACTGGTTGGTGATGTCGGCGTGCACCCTGTCGAGCGAGGTCGGCATCCAGTGGGCGGTGACGTCGGTGCCGCCCAGCCACCATTCGTCGAGGTGCTCGAAGGCCGACTCGATCAGCCGCGCGCGGTACCAGCCGGTGCTGCCCCCGGCGATGTCGATGCGCGCGAGCAGGTAGTACACCGGCGCGCTCATGGCGGCCGACAGCGCCAGCAGCCCGGCCAGCACCGACCAGCGCACCGCGCCCAGGTGCTGGCGCAGCGGCCACAGCGCCAGCGCGGCCAGGCCGGCCAGACCGCCGAGCACCGGCCCGCTCGATGCCGACGTCAGGATCATCGCCACGCAAGCCACCACGCCGGCCAGCGCGATGCGGCGGTGCGACTTCCACAGCGCGATGGCCAGCGGCAGCCACACCGCGCCCACCGTGCCGGCCAGGATGGCGTGCGCGAACGGCCCCTGCGCGCGCAGCCGACCGCCGCGCATCTGCGGCATGTCGACGGTGTCTCCGAACACCGAGTACAGGTTGTGCGCGCCCAGCTGCTCGATCGTCATCTCGAGGGCCACCGGCACCATCAGCAGCACCGCCATGGCACACAGCCGCCGCGCGTCGTCGAGCGTGGGGCACAGCACGCGCAGCACGAAGTAGCACGCGCCGGCGTTGAACACCAGCCCGAGGTCGAACTTCAGCGCCGCGCCCACGTCATCGTGGAAGACGCTGGCAAACACCGCCCAGGCGGCCCACGCCAGCATCGCCGCGTCGAGCGCGTGCAGCTCGCCTTCGATGGCCTCGCGGCGCACCAGCAGCCGCACCAGCGCGGCCACCAGCAGCACGCGGATCACGAACACATTGAACGGCCCGATCACCACGCCCAGGCCGAACGGCATGTGCAGCGCGCCGGCCAGCAGCGGCAGCGCCGCCCAGCGCCGTGGCAGCACGAACGTCAGCACGACCGCGAGCGCCACGAACAGCATGCCGGCCGAATGCAGCTCGCCCATCAGGCTGCCCCCCGCGCGGCGCCGAGGTCGGAGGCGCGCGGACGCGCCACCACCGCGTAGTCGCCGGCCCACAGCCCGTCGAGCAGGCCCAGCGTGGCGCGGTGATAACGCCGCCAGCGGCCCGACACCTGCGGCTCGAGCTGCGTCATTGCATAGCCGGCGCTGTCCAGCCAGCGGCGCACCAGCCCGGGCGAGGTGACGTGGATGCCGCTGCGCTCGGCATCACCCAGGTGCTCGAGCGCCGGCGCGCGCCGGAATCGCCGCCAGCGCACCGAGGCGTGCTCGAGGTTCGGAAAGCTCGCGATCGCCAGGCCGTCGGGCCGCAGCAGCTGCCGGTAGCTGCGCAGCAGCGCGACCGGGTCGTCGACCAGATGGATCAGCCCCGAGATCAGCAGCGCGTCGAACTGCTCGCCGGCCAGCGCGGCGGGCGCGGCCTGCAAGCCGCACGGCAGCACGCGCACGCCGTGCCCGGCGGCCAGCCGTCCGATCACCCGGTCGAGCGGCACCGCGGTGACCGCGATGCCGCGCTCGAGCAGCGCCTGCTCGGTGCGCCCCCAGCCGCAGCCGATCGACAGCACGCTCTTGGTCGTGTCAGGCAGCAGCGCGATCAGGTCGTCGCGGCACGGCTCGTAGTACGACTTGATCCAGCGCGCGCTGGGCAGCCGCGGCTCGACGCGCACCGCGCCGCTCGCCTCGGGCTGGCCGGGCTCGGTGTCCATCAGCTCGGCGAGCTGCGGCGCGAGCAGCTCCGCCGAGATGCCGGTGCGCCCGATGTAGCGGTTGGTCAGGTGCTGACAGGTGAAGCGCGGCAGCTGCGAGATGCACACCAGCTTGCGAAATCCGCACTGGGTGTACGGGTCGGTGGCCGCCGACACCAGCAGGTCGTACTTGCCTTCGTGGGGCGGCACGTTGAAGCCGCCCGAGGCGATCGCCCGGCGCAGCTGCGCGCGGGTCATCAGGTAGCACGCACCGTGCTCGTTGGTGAAGTGCGCGAAGGTCTCGCCGCCGCGCCAGCGCACCGAGTTGACGTCCCAGTGGTAGTGGTTGTGGATGGTCGAGTAGTACAGCGTGCCGTCGGGTCCGCGCTCCGAGCGCAGGAAGCCGGCGATCTCGTCGGGCTCGAGCACCGAGCTGGCCCACAGAAAGGCCTCGATGTGGTCCTGCGTGATGAGCGTGTCGTCTTCCGAGTAGATGAACAGGTCGTGCTGCTCGAGCCGCTCGGCAAAGATCGGCTTGTGCGCGAACGGCAGCGACCACGGGTTGGCGGTGGGTGCGCCCACCACCACTTCCACATCGGGCCCCAGATCGCGCGGCTCGTTGGACACCACCACCACGTGCACGTCGTAGGGCATCGAGGCGTACTCGTCGAGCAGCTGCTGCAGATAGGCGTCGTTGCGATGGCCGTGACTGGCGATGGCGACAAGGATCTTCATGCGCGGTCCTGAGGATGGGCGGGTGGTGGGTAGCTGCGGTCCAGGCGTCGCTTGAAGCGGCGCGCCCAGCCGTCGAGCGGCGGCGGCAGGCAGGTCAGCGCGTTGGCCTCGAAGCCCAGCGCGCCGAGCTGCAAGGCCAGCCGCACGCGCGAGGCGTACGGCAGCGGCAACAGGCAATGGCGCACCAGACGCGCGCTGCGGTGGCGGTCGGTGACCGAGCCGAACAGCCGCGCCAGCGCGCCGTCGAGGCTGGTGGTCTGAGCCACGTCGCCTTGCGTGCCCACGCAGCCGCGCTCGGGCGTGGCCTCGAGCTGCGCGTAGACCGAGGCCAGCGCGCTGCGCCAGCCGTCTCCGCGGTGCAGCTCATCGATGCGCCGGCGCGCCAGCTCGCCGCGCGACGCGCGAAGTGCGGCGTCGTCGATCAGGCGCTCGAGGCACCCCTGATAGGCCGCCGCATCGCTGGCCATTTCCATCGTGTCGTCGATGCCGGGCGCGCCCGGGCCGAGCAGCCGCATGTCCTCGTCGAGACCGCGGTAGCCCAGCAGCGCCAGGCCGTGACAGCCGGCTTCGAGCAGCGAGGTGATCGACGAGAACGGCACCGAGTCGAGGTACACGTCGGCCGCGGCGAACAGCACCTCGTTGTCCCAGCGCCGGCCCAGCGCCTGGACACGGCCGTGCGTCATCAGACCGGCCTCGCACCAGTCGCCGTCGTCCGAGGGGCCCACCGCGATGAGGTGGGCACCGGGGCGACGCACCAGCACCGGCGTGACCAGATCGAGCAGTCCCACCTGACCCGGCGCGCTGTACTTGAAGGGCGAGGCGATCGTCAGCAGCAGCACGCCGTCGGGGTCGAGCCCGAGCGCTTGCTTGGCCTCGCGGCGTGACATGGCAGGCGGCGGCGTGGGGATCGGGATCGGCAGCAGCATGCGCCGATCCACCTCGAGCCCGCGGCGCTCGGCCAGGAAGGTGTCGTTCTGGCTGCGCAGGTGGGCGATGCCGTGGGCCACGCCCGCGCCCACCCAGAAGGTGTGGTCCGAGTGGTTGACCAGCAGCACGCGCGCCCGGTCGCAGCAGCTCGCCAGCGCGAGCATCGGCACGATGTCGTACGGGTACAGGTGCAGCACCACCACATCGGCGTCCTGGCACAGCGCGCGCAGCTGGCGTGCCTGCGCCAGCGGCTCGGTGACCGGTGCGCCCAGCGTGTGCACCGAACCGCCCGAGGCCTGCACCGCGCGCGTCAGCTCGTCGGGAATCTCGTAGGTGCCTGCCACTTCCTGCTGGCTGGTCAGCGCCACCGAATGGCGGCTGTCGCCGTCGAGCTCGATCCAGCGCCAGGCATAGCGG
The DNA here is from genome assembly GCA_002281415.1 of Burkholderiales bacterium 28-67-8. Taxonomy (GTDB): domain Bacteria; phylum Pseudomonadota; class Gammaproteobacteria; order Burkholderiales; family Burkholderiaceae_C; genus PBB1. Next base: position 15,434 of record NCFZ01000033.1, read on the forward strand.
CTGTCGCCACCGATCGGCTTGGCGTAGGTCAGCACATGCAGCACCTGGCGGCGCTCGCTGCGCACGAGCGGCTTCGCCGGAAACTCGGGCGCCGACATCTGCCGGCCGATGTCGATGAGCAGCCGTTCCAGCCGCGGCGAGCCGAACAGCCCCACGTTGGCCGGAAACGCCTCGTTGGTGGCCAGTTTGGCGAGCGCCGCCGCGGCCGGCAGGGTCAGGGCCATGGACAGGGTCAGGGCCTCGTCCATCGAGGCCTGCTGCTGGCCATGATCCTGGGCGGGCGCGACACGAGCGC